>NZ_JBBAKG010000040.1:0-52277 GCF_040403615.1 Haliscomenobacter sp.
CGTTCGACTTCCTATTCAAAACCCAAAATCGGGAAGTTAATTTTTCTGCGTTGTTAAAGCAATCTCGATGGTAAAAGTAGTTCCCAAATCTGGATTGGATTCAACTTCCATGCTTCCGTTTAATAAAGTCAATCGCGATTGAATGCTCTGAAGGCCAATGCCAGGATTTTGTAGCTTTTCTGCTACATCGAACCCTTTTCCATCGTCTTCGATGATCATACTAAGTTGTGCGTCCTCGATGCTGAGTTGAACGATCAGTTCTTTAGCTTCAGCGTGACGAAGGGCGTTTTTGACCAATTCCTGCACAATTCGATAGATGGACACAGCCGTAGGGTCATCAAAAGGGTAGTCCAGGCCATAGGGGATGAAACTGATTTCCAACCTTCCCGAGCGGCTGATGCCTTCACATAGGTCTTGAAGTGCAAACTCCAGGCCGTATTGTTGCAGGATTGCAGGCATTAAATTGTAGGAAATTTGTCGTACTTCGGTGCAAGCTTCATCCAATAGGCTGTCCGCTTTTTGATAAGACCTGTTGGCATCAATTTCAGGCAATTCATTCTGCACGGCATTGAATTGCAGTTTGACGGTGGCCAACAACGTGCCCAATCCGTCGTGCAATTCCTGGGCAATCCGTTTGCGTTCCTGCTCTTCTCCATTGATCATCGAACGAAGTTGATCGGCTTCTCGCTGTTTTTCCAATGCAGCCAGTTGTTGGGCTTGCAAGCGTTGTTCGGTTCGGGTGCGGTAGTTTTGGAATAACAGTAAGGCAATCAGTAGCACCACCAGTAAAGCCCCACCCAGCAAATAATTGAGTTGGTTTTTCTGGCGCAATTCAGCCCGATTTTTGGCAATTTCAGTTACTTGCAGGCTATCTCGCAGGGCAGCATTGTCAAACCGGGCATTCATTTCGCTGATGATGCGGGTTTGTTCTGCATTAAAAATAGAGTCTTTCAAATTTTGGTGCCGTTCTGCAAAAACATATGCGGCATTGAAGTTGCCTTGTAAGGCATTTGCTTTGGCCAAGGCATCCCAAATGGCCAGCAGATAGGTTCGGTTTCCTGCTTGGATGGCCAATGAAGCACAATTTTTCAAGTTGGCTAAGGCAGCAGTTCCCTCTTTTAGTTCCAGTTGGAGTTTGGCCATTTCCAAACGGATTTCTACTTCGCCGAGGGTTTCCTGGTTGGCTATTTTGTCGGTCAAAGCATTGCCAAAATAGGCCAAGGCCCGTTGGGAAGCAGAAATTTGATGAAAAAGTGCCAATGTGCGCCCACATTCCAGGTCATTTCCCAAGTGCTGAAAACCACTCAATGCCGTTTTATACAAGGCTAGCGCTTGATCATGTTGGTTCTGTTTATCCAGGCTTTGCCCTTGCAAACGCCTGATTTCAGCTACTTTAAATTCGTTTTTTTTGGCGACTGCCATCACCAGGCTCCGTTGGAGGTATTCTTCCGCAGTAGCCATCTGATTTTGCGCCAGGAAACCCTTGGCGATGGAATACAGCAATTCCATCTGTTGAAGGGTATCCCGAATGGATTGGGAAAGTTTCAAAGCTTTCAGCAGTTGTGATTGCGCCTGAGGCAGATCGCCAGTTTGACGAAATAAATCGGCCAATTCCTGATGGTCACTGATGAGATTACGCTCGTCTTTGGTTTTTTCGCGAAGCCGAATCAATTCCTCCAAATAATCCTGGGCCTTGATGAGCGATCCATCCTGGTTTTTGAAATTGGTGGCCAATTGGGTAAGTAAGTCGATGGCCAAAGTTTTATCAGACAATTGTAAGGCCAAGGCTTTTCCTTTTTTCAAATAGGCATTGGCCAAATCTGCTTTTCCTTGCTGGCTACAAATTTTGGCCCAAAAATTGTACCCTTTGGCCAGGGGCATTTGATCGCGAGTAGGTTCAGCGCGTTTTTCCAGCATGCGGAGTCGGGATTCCGCTGCTGGCCAATTGCCTTCGGCAAACAAAACTTCAGCCCAGATCAACCAGACTTGTAGCAGGTAAGCACGATCGTCGGCTTTATTGGCAGTGCTTTCGCAGGTCTCCAGTTGATCCTTGGCCCGAGGGAAATCTCCCTGGTAGAAATAGGCCGAGGCCAATCCCAAATTGGCCTGCAATAGGTGCTGTTTTTGCTTTTTAAAGGTAGCTTGATCAATCGCTTTTTGATACACCAAAATCGCAGAATCCAACTGGTCATGTTCCAGGAGTTTTTCTGCTTGCTGAATGAGTTGGGGCGTGGAAATGGAAACCGCAGGGCAAAGCAGTGGCAAAACCACCAGAAGCAGTGTAAGCAAGCGTACTTTTATCCGAACTTCTGGTTTTGTCATGCCTGATGGTCATCGGTTTGAATTCAAAAATACAAAGTCACGGTTGTTCTCCAAGCATTATAGCCTTTGAGCTTGCTGTTTTGTACCGATTGAAAAGCGTATGCACTACGAATGAGGACAATATCTTTGATTTTGGCCCCCAAAACCAGCGAATTGCGCAACACGCCCTGATCCCAATTGTTGTTGAGTTGTAAGGTTTCCAAACGCCAGGCTGCATAAGCGCCAACCAGGAAAGGAAACTCGTATTTGGTGTCAATCCAGCCTGAATAAGCTTGAAAGGGGCGGTTTTCGCTGTAGGTTTTTGCACTAAAATTGTATTGGGGAACCTGGTAAAACGCGGCCATCGCTTCTCCAGAAATTTCAAAGTGGCCAAAACCGAATACAAAATCGGTTCCCAGCATGGTTTGGCGGTAGCCACTTCGGTCTCGTAGATTGTCATTGAGTGGATCTGCCTGCAAAAATTTGCCTTGACTAAAGGAAAAACCTTGTTTCCAAAAATATTTGGGTTGCAATTTAAGGCGTGCGATGATGCCGTAATTCAAAGGATCAAAGCGGAAATTCCTGGGTAAATTTGGAGAAGCGGTAGTAAGCGCAAGTTCCAAGAAAGTCTTACTTGGCGCTATCGTCCAGCGGGTTTTGATGCCATTGGAATAGCCGTTGTAGTACAAAAGTGGAATGCCCCATTCATTGCGGCCATTGATCAATATTTTTGTGTCGTTTCCCAGGTTGTTGACTTGTCCGATTTGCTCAGAAATGTTGGCAAAATAACCATATGCCAAGGGTACATCCACAAAAGTACGGGCAGTGGACAATTGCAAATTGGAAAACAAGCCAAAAGGCGTGACGAAGCGCCCAACCGTAAACTGCAAGGGGCTTTCGCCCGGCTGCCAGTTCAAATTGGCTTGAGCCAAGCGCAGTTGATTGAATTTCAAACCCTCAGCGCGTTCCATTTGAACCCTGAAGTTTGAACTCAGGTGTGGATTAAAACGAATTTTGGCCAAAAAATTGAGTTCGAGCGGGCGGACAGCACCATTTTTCAGATCCTTATGAATGCCATTGAGGTAATAATGGGAACTGGCGCCTCCTTTCATGTATTCGAGATCGGCGGTTCCATTCAGTTCTATTTGGGGTTTGTCCTGCCCCCAAAGCGGAAATGAAGCAAGAACAAAGCATAGGACACCAAAGAAATTGATTTGATTCATCAGAGCAAGGCTTGGCGAATAGATTTGTTGTACAAATTAGGGTTTGACCAGGTTGAGGTTTTTGGTAACCACTCCCCCACCCTTCACCGTGAGGTTTTCTTCAATGAAACCAAGACTGTAATGGTACACTTGCACCCGGTAGTTTCCATCCGGTAATCCATCGACCTCGTAATTGCCGCTGGCGTTTACTTTGGTAAAAAATGGCGTATCCAGACTGAGGATAGCCGCATTCATGCCACAATGGATGTCGCATTTCAACTCCACCAATCCGACTTTTTCGATACGTTGGGGAATGGATTTGCCGGGTTGCCGCCGACCAATGTTAAAATTAGCCCGAGGAGTCATGCTGAAAATGTTGTGTACTTCGGTATCACTGTTCAAAAACTCAACGGTGCTACCAGCAGTGATGGGCAATACTTTTGGGGAAAAAGTCTTTTCCATCTGGTTCACAATGGCATTGGGCGTAGGAGAAATTTCAGCTTTGAAATCCAGAGGATGAAAGCTGATCACAACGTGCCGGTTGGGGTGATTTTCCAGTTGGAGTTGTTTTTTGCGCGGGCTGGCGGGTTCTTCTTCGCAGTACTTTTGGTTGCTGCCTCGTTTGACCAAAGGCACATCACCAGGAATGGAAATTTTCCCTACAATCTTGTTTTTGTTGAGCGGTAAATCTGCCGCAGGCATCAGCAGTAATGCATAAAATAAGATTGAAAAAATACGCATCATTTAGGTTTTAGGGATGTTGAATAAGCAGGACTTACTTTGAACAATGGAAGAATTAATAGATATTCGTTCCAGGTATTTTTGCATTGACTATTTGACCGATTTACAAAGATAAACAACTTTAGATCAAGAGACAAATAGCTAATATTAGGTTCATTGAAATCGTTATCCACTAACAAAACTCGATGCTTATGCTGCGCCAATTGCTTATTCTATGCTTTGTGCTGACTGCGTTATTGCAAGGAACTGCACAGGCAAATGATTATTTCTCCGTTGATTTCTATGCCCTGAATGCCCCCAAAGAAGCCAGTCAAAGTCTGAATTCCCTGGCGTATTACCTCAAAGGCACTGGAAAATTTGGAGATCAGGAAAAAGCCCGTTCAATATACAGTTGGATCACCCACAATATTCGGTACAACCACGCTATAATTGAGCAAAATCTGCTGGGTACACGTGAAAATACATTAATGCAACGCGCCGAAAATGTTTTGACAAACCGAATTGCTGTTTGCGAGGGTTATGCCAATCTGTACAAATCTCTGGCCAACCTCATGGGGTTAAAAGCTGAAATTGTCACCGGCAAGGTACGAGAAGAAGATGGCCAGATTGCAGATACTGGTCATGCTTGGGTGGCCATCCAATTGGATCGAAAATGGTTTTTAAGTGACCCAACCTGGGGTGCAGGATACTATGACCTCGATAATGGAGCACCCACTTCTTCCCATGATGATCAATACTTTCTGGTTGATCCCGTCACCATGATTCGCGATCATTATCCTTACGATCCGGTTTGGCAACTCAATCGCTTCCCGATGACTCAAGCCCAATGGCAATCCTGGGACTTGGTTTCACCTTTGCCCCAGAATGCCAGTACACTCCCTTTCTTTTTTGCAGATACCATTGCCCGCATGCGCTTGATGGACACGCTACAACTTACCCTCAATATAAATGCACGGATTTTACGCTTTAACCCTGATGATGATTTTGCATTGACCCAGTTGGGGCTAAAAATGTATGAACAAGGCCTTGTGGCCATGGTAGCGATTTATGAAAATCTTTTTGCCAAGGAAAGCGGCCCCGGTGTTCAATTGGATACTCTTCGATATTTTAAGCAATTACAATTGGTTGAGCAGGATTTTACGCGTACCTGGACCTACCTCAATGCCGTAAAAAATGAACGACTGAAAAAGATTCAGCAGCAAGTACAGTCGTTAGAATACATGCAAGCTGAATTGATTTTTGTACGTGGGCATGTCCATTATACTCAACTAAGTCGTTACTGTCGCGAAAACATTAGTGGTTTAAGTCAATTGAATCAGCAGCCTATGTTGAATCGAATTCAGCGTGAAACCGAGTTGGCAACTCAATATTATCAGCAATCGTTAAATATTTATGCCCAGGGAAATTCTGCAGCGCTGCTTGAAAAAAAATCAGAAATCATTTTCTTCCTGGCCCGCTGCCATTACCTCAATTCCATTTCATACCTCAATGCCAGTGCCAACCGAAGTCGTTTGGAAGTGGGAGCCTTGGAAAACAATTTGGCAGAAATCCACCTGGGCAAGTCCGCGCTTTTGGCCATGGAAAAAACCATCGAAGGTGCTTCCACTTTATCCACTCAAGCAGAAGGAATTGAGGAAATGCATGAAGATTTCCCCTTTTTAATGGCCAAGTTTTTAGCCAATGAAAGTTTAACCAAATACGACCTTGCAAGTACCAGATATCGGCAGGTTTATGACAATCCACTCCCTTATTTGAACACAAATTTCAACACTGCCCTGGAGGTTTATCGAGAAAGCGGGCACAATGCAGTTGAAGGATTAAAATTTATCAGTTCCAGTTCACCAACATCAGATCGATTGACCATTGTCCAGTTTCTCAATGCGGGAGGAGGCTTGGCCAATATTCAAATTGGAGCTTTCCAAGCTCAGGTCGCCTTTAAGCTGCACGAGAAGTTGGTCAAAAATCCAACGCTGGGATCACAGGATAAAATGGAAGCGCTTTCTCGAATCCGGCAAGCAGCAGAAGCTTTTGGTAAAGCCAAACCCTATCTGGAGCTGTCGGGGTCGAACAGTAGAAATTTGTTGCTCGATTTGCAAGCCCGGGTTGGCAAATTGGAAGAATTGAAAAAATGGTGGCAAGCCCGGTAAAAAAAATCCTCATAAAAGGGGAGTACTGGGTACCATCCAATGATCAGGTCGTTAAAATCAGCATTTGTGCTGATTATTGTAGTTGAGGGGATTTGCGTAAAAGATTTTATCTTGCTTTGAAATGAGTTAAAATTTGTATCCATGTCGCCACTGATATTTGACCTGAGCAAGAACCCGAGTGTTGCCCATCATTTTATTGCTGAAATGCGCAACATCAATGTCCAAAATGATCGCATGCGTTTTCGGCGCAATATGGAACGGCTGGGAGAAATCTTGGCTTACGAATTGAGTAAACATCTGCCTTATAATTCTATTGAAGTAGAAACGCCACTGGGCATAGCCCAAAGTAAAGAGCTGTCAAGGCCAATTGTATTGGCCACAATTTTGCGCGCGGGGCTACCATTGCATCAGGGCATGCTGAATTATTTCGATGGGGCAGAAAATGCTTTTGTTTCTGCTTACCGCAAGCACCACCACGATGGCACTTTTGAAATCAAATTGGAATACCTGTCTTGCCCCAACCTGGATGGAAAAATTTTAATTTTAGCTGACCCCATGTTGGCCAGTGGCGCCTCGATGGTCATTGCTGCCAAACAACTGCTTGAACATGGTACACCTTCGGAAATTCATTTTGTAACGGCTATCGCTGCTACTCCTGGTGTGGAATATGTGCGTAGAATGTACCCTAAAGCGGGGATTTGGATGGGTGCGCTGGATGAAGAACTTACTGCAAAGTCTTATATTGTTCCTGGATTGGGAGATGCGGGGGATTTGGCGTACGGGGAAAAAGTGCAGTTTTGATAGATTTTCACCACCATCATTTTGAAGTACAGGAAGAAGCAGGATTAAGCATCCGGTCTTTTCATCAGCAGGAGGAAGAGGCGTTTGCATCCTGGACTGGGCCTTGCTCTATTGGATTACATCCTTGGTATTTGTCTGCACACGAAGAAATCCGGGAGGGGCAATTGAACTGGTTGACGGAGGCGGCAAATGCTCCTAAAGTAAAACTAATCGGTGAGTGTGGTTTGGATAAACTTCGTGGCCCCGATTTGGCACTTCAACAGCTTGCATTCGAGCATTGCTTGCACCTCGCAGAGGAGTTGCACAAACCCTTGGTCATCCATTGCGTTCGCGCTTACGAAGAGTTATTGGCAACCCATCAGCGCGTTCAGCCAACTGTGCCGTGGATTGTGCATGGATTCAACCGCAAACCCAGTGTGCTTAAGGCTTTAATCAAGAAAGGGTTTAATGTTTCCTTTGGCGCGGCCATCTTGAAACCCGGTAGCCCCGCGGCTCAAAGCCTGATTGAGACCCCACTGGGACAACTTTTCCTGGAAACAGATGATAAATTGCTTCCCATTGCAGACCTTTACGCCCATGCTGCTCAGCTCAAGGGTATTCTGCTTGAAGACTTGGAAGCAGCGTTGTACCACAATTGGAAAAGAATAATTGAATTCACGTAATGAGTACCGACAACTGGTTGATCAGAACCGAACTACTGATTGGGGAAGAAAAAATTGAACAATTGCGACAAGCCAATGTGTTGGTCGTTGGGTTGGGTGGCGTAGGAAGTTTTGCTGCGGAATTTTTATGCCGCTCGGGCATCGGTAACATGACCATTGTGGATGGCGATGTAGTAGATGTAAGCAACAAAAACCGCCAACTGCCTGCACTCAATTCAACCATAGGAAAGCCCAAAGCCGCGGTAATGGCTGAGCGCATTTTGGATATCAATCCTGAGCTGAATCTTAAGGTGGTACAAGCTTTTCAACAGCCCGATTATATGGCTGAGTTGGTCCGCGATGGATTTGATTGTGTATTGGATTGCATCGATAGCTTTCAGCCCAAAATCAACTTATTGACCCATTGCCTGGATGCCGAAGTGAACCTGATTAGCTCGATGGGAGCTGGAGGCCGGGTAGATCCCGCCAAAGTAAAAGTTGATGATGTTTTCAAAACTTACAATTGCCCTTTTGCACAGCAGGTAAGAAAATTTCTGCGCAGCAGGGGAGTAGATCAGGGATTTCCAGTAGTTTTTTCTTCTGAATTGGTCAAGCCCGGTTCACTGCAACTCACGGAGGGAAGTGCATTCAAAAAATCCTTTTATGGCACTATCTCTTATCTTCCTGCACTGTTTGGCCTGAATATGGCAGCTTATACCATAAGAAAAATAACCAACCTGATTGACTAAATTAAATGATTACTCTTCTTCAAATTGGCGGCCAAAAGGAAGACGAGCCAAAATCCAGGTAATGTTGAACCAAGCTTGGTAGTAAGGGCCAAAGTAGGGAACAAGGACGCGTTTGTTTTGCACGGATCCCATAAAGCCAACAACCCACAAAAAGAAACAAAGCAACAGGCCGAACAACCAGAGGATGAAGCCAATTTGATAAGGAATCCGACTCAAAAACAACAACGCCGCCAAAGTAACATAAATGCCCCCTGCCTGACGCAAGTGAAAAGCAATGTAGTCCTCTTTGCGAAACAATTGAATCAAGAAGGATAATGCCCAGCCAATTGGACTCAGATAAGCCAGCGCACCAGCCAAACCCGCGATAGCAGAAATCGAATGACTCCGATGTTCCATGTATGATTATGTTTGATGATTTGGGGCCATTGTTATTTTCAGCGCGTAAATATACCGGATATTTCCTACCCTGTATCTTTAAATCCAGCAAGAATCTACAAAATAAAATTTCGCAGTTGTCATTCATTCAAAATTTACTCCCATTTTTGGCCTAAATTCCTAACCTCCTGCCTAATTAAGTATGGAATGCCGAATAAAACCTTTTTTCGATGAAAAATTAACCTTAGTCGATATAAATAATCATTTGGTCGATAATTTGACCATTTTAGTCGATGTCAAATCGGGTCTCGGTCGAGCATTCTCATCTCTTCATTGATAATGTGGACAATATAGACGCAACTTTGCGTTGTATTTGAGGATTTAAAAAGTAAATCAGTCCTACACCCAAATTAAATTTCCGTTTTAATCCCTGTTATCATGAATTACAAAATCAAATTTGGTTTTTCAACTCTGCTTGTCCTGTTTTTCTCGCTAAATTGTGCCCTGGCGCAACAAGCAAAACAAGCTCCTGAAAAAATCGCAGCTCCCGTTACTTCCAACGAGTATGAGGATCTCAAAAAAGATTGGGATGAATTTCAAGCTAAAACTGAAATAAGATCCAATCGCGTTAATCAAAAGCCTGCCCTTGAAGCCACTTATAATGAGCTGGTCGAACGGGTAGAGTTCATTTGTGAAGGCATTCAACCTGAAGACAAATCTCCGAAAAAAGCTGTGGCAACTCAACTTACCACTCCAGTGAAACCAAAGAAAGAACAGGTTTCAGCGATGAAGTAAGTTTTTCCATGAGGGTTTTCATTCGTTGAGCAACGTCAGCGTAGCGTTTTAGAAAGTTTAAAATAACAATTAATTATCATTTATTGTTTTTTTATTGATCTTTGCATACTCTTTGGCTTCTAACCCGAAATCATGCGTGAACGCTACCTCATCATTGCCTCATTTGCAACAGTTTACCTCGTTTGGGGATCAACTTATTTGGTCAATTATTTGGCCATCAGGGAAATTCCGCCATTTCTGATGTCTGGAACCCGTTTTTTGACGGCAGGTCTACTGTTGTTTGGCGTAGCAGCTTTGCGCAAAATCCCCTGGCCAAGTCTGGTACATTGGAAAAATTCTGCATGGGCAGGTTTTATGTTTATGGCTTTGGGCACAGGCTTGGTGGTTTGGGCAGAACAGTGGGTCGATAGTGGAATGGCCGCATTGTTGGTTTCCTTTGAACCATTGGTCGTCGTCGTTTTACTCTGGATCATGCGGGGTCAAAACCCTCAGTTGAATAGCCTTTTGGGGGTTGCTTTGGGCGTATTGGGCATGTTTTTGCTGGTTGGACAACCCCAAATTTCCACAGATCGCAATACTTTAATTGGTGTGGCCGGGATTGCCTTTTCGCTTTTGGCTTGGGGTTATGCTTCCATCTACATTGGCCAAGCCAATTTGCCTACCTCAAAAATGCAATCGGCGGGCATGCAAATGATGGGTGGCGGGGTATCGCTGTTGGCAATGAGCTTTATCTTTGGCGACTACAAGCAATTTGCGTGGGAAAATTTAACTGGAAAAGGAATTTTTTCATTTTTCTATCTGGTTGTATTGGGTTCACTCTTGGCCTTTTCGGCTTTCAATTACTTGTTGTCCAAAGTTTCGCCTGAAAAAGTGGCCACTACCAATTATGTCAATCCCGTTGTAGCCATGTTCCTGGGCTGGAGCATCAACAACGAACAAATAACCACCCGATCATTGCTTGCCGCAGCGGTAATGCTTACTGGAGTGTTCTTTATTAACGGAAGATTTGTCAAAAAGATGAAATGACCACAATCGGAAGATAAATCCAATTGTGGTCATTTTTATATTCCCATCAAAACAAGATAAACTTACTTGTTGCTGCTGTATCCTTTGTCCAAAAACAGATACCGTGCATCGTCTTTCGCCTTCACCGCTTTAGACTCTACATCAATCACCATTACATCTGGCTGACGATCTTCCTTTTTTGCCGCAGGCCATTGTGGTAAATTGGCGCCATTGGGATTGCCACTGATGACAAAATTGGCAAAATAGCTCAACATCGTTTCTGAAACTTTATAATCATCCGGTGTCCAGGCATAATCAGTCACCAGGTGTAGGTTCCCCATGCAATACTCGATCTCGCAGGCGTGGGGCGCACCGATGGGTTCGGGTGCTTTAGGCGCATTGGGGTCTTTTTTCACGGTTCCACCAGCAAGCCCAGAAGCTTGACTTTGATCGGCCAAAGGTGGGCGTATTTTGCTGTACAAATAGCGATACACGGGCTGATCGCTGTTTTTGAGGTGCAAATCAAACCATTTCCAGGTGCTGTAGGCTATAAAGCGATCTGAAGCCAGTGCTGTAGCCGAATATTCGATTTCTTTTTCTGAGCTGTGCGGATACAACTTGAGTACTTCCTCATGATCTTTCGGATATGCCTCCTTTACTTTTTTGGCATAGTTTTCTTCATTGTAGGGCAGTCCCTGCATAAAGGCCATCCCAGTCATTTCTGCTGAGTTCCAGCCCAACAACAGAGGCACCATGGCTTGTTGTTTTGCGTTGAAAACCTCAGGAGCTGTTTTGGGCATAAAATAGCCATCAATCACTGTAGAAAAGCCAAAACGCTTGGATTCCTGGTACAATTCGAAAATTTCGCGGGTGCTGAGTGCGCGCAACTGAGCCAAAGTAGGATATCCCGTATTTTTAGCGAATTCAAGACCCGTTTTTTCGGCTTCTGCCAAAGGAACCGGATACAAAGTTGGGAAAATTCCCGCGCCACTTTCGCCAATCGCACCGGCAATCAAACCTTTGGACAAAGGAGAAATCATTTGTGCACATACCGCGATAGAACCCGCAGACTCTCCGGCAATGGTCACTTTTTTGGGATCGCCACCAAATGCGGCAATGTTTTTTTGTACCCACTTCAAAGCTGCGTTTTGATCAAGCAGTCCATAATTGCCTGAGGCTTTGTAAGAAGCTTCGGCACTCAGCTCAGGGTGCGCAAAAAAGCCAAAGATGTTCAAGCGGTAATTGACGGTCACCACTACGATCCCTTTTTTGGCCATGCTCTCGCCGTCGTAACGTGGTTCTGCTCCATCGCCGGCTACAAAACCACCACCAAAGAAGTAAACCAATACGGGCAGGTTTTTGGTGTTGCGTTTGGCTGGAGTCCACACGTTGAGGTACAGGCAGTCTTCGCTCAGTCCTTCGGAGCGGCTTTTCATGTCGCCAAATACGATGCCTTGGACTGCTCTTGGACTAAATTTTTTGGTGGGGAGTACTCCTTTCCAGTTGTCGAGAGGTTGGGGTGCTTTCCAACGCAATTGACCAACCGGAGGTTTGGCGTAAGGAACGCCACGGTAAAACTGGATGCCAGTGCGGGTATCGTAATCGCCTTCGATGGTGCCATTTTCAATTTTGGCTTGAACCGCGAAGAAGTTGTTGGTCTGCGCCCACGTCGATAGGCTTATCAACATAAAAAACGCAAGTATAAATTGTGATCTGAACATTGTATCAGGTTGAAAAGGTTATTGTAACAAAATGATACAATGTTAAAAAAAATACCACCATGGAGATTAGAATCTGCGAAGAAATGTGTAGAAAGAAATTTAAAATCCTGTTTTCCTTCGACTTCTGAGCCAAAGGATGACACCTACTACTACTGCGGTCATTACAGCAAGCAATGCATTGCCCGATTTCAACTGCGTCAATAACCAGGAAGTAAAATAATATCCAATCCAGCCGTAAATACCCATCCAGATGCTGGTACTGATCAAACTAAACAGGAGAAATCGGTAAATCGACAATTTGCTCACCCCAAAAAGCAGGGGCAATACAATCCGAAAACCATAAATAAAGCGGTAAGAAAGCAAGAGGAGCGTACCTTTTTTTTCAATCCACTGATCAATTTTGGCAGCTTTGCGTTGCAATTTTTCATTGCGCTCCAGGTACCTGCGCCCCTGGCTGCGGCCTGTCAGAAAATAAAACCAATCGGTGCAAAAAGTACCCAGAAAAAAAGTGAGCATGGCTCCATAAAAATCGACATACCCTGCTCGTGCAGCCTGGATGGCGCTGATGTATACCACCTCGCCCTCCAGCACTGCACCAACAAATATGCCCAGGTAACCGATTGGGTTCACGTTTATTTTGATTTCAACCTTACCACCGGGCAAATCATCTCTTCAAGGGAGATCCCACCGTGCTGGAAGGTATTTTTGTAATAATTGTGGTAGTGGTTGTAGTTGTTGGGGTACAAAAAGAAAATATCTTCTTTGGCAAAAATGTAAGAAGAGCTCACATTGGGACGTGGCAAGCGGGCTTGCAAAGGATCCCGAATTTCGAGTACGTCTTTTTTGTCGTATTGCAGGTTGCGTCCCATTTTGTAACGCAAATTTGTGGTCGTATCGCGATCTCCTACCACTTTTGAAGGGGTATTCACCCGAATAGTGCCGTGGTCGGTGGTGACAATCAATTGGATCTCTTTTTCCGCCAATTTTTGCAACGCGCCATACAAGGGTGAATTCTCAAACCAGGATCTAGTCAAGGAACGGTAAGCCTTTTCATCACCAGCCAATTCTTTGAGTACTTCCATCTCCGTACGGGCATGCGAGAGCATGTCGATGAAATTGTAGACGATGACAGTCAAGTCGTTTTTGACATAGTTCAAGACGTTGTCCTGCATTTGTCGGGCGGCTGCAACGTTGGTGATTTTGAGGTAATCGTACTTGAACTCTTTGCGGATGGTCTTGCGAATTTGCTCGCCCAGGAGTTCGTTTTCATACAGGTTTTTGCCCCCTTCTTCATAGTCGTTTAGCCACCAATCCGGGAATTGTTTGTCGATTTCGGCGGGCATCATTCCTGCAAATATGGCGTTGCGGCTGTACTGGGTTGCAGTTGGCAAAATACTACAGAAGTAATCCTCATCTTCCACTCTAAAGAGTTCCGTCATGGCAGGCTCGATGACCTTCCATTGATCGAAACGTAGATTATCGAGCAACAACACAAAAGTGGGTGGATTGCCTGCAATTTGAGGAAAGATCTTGCGCCGAAACAACTGGTGCGACATCACCGGGCCATCGCTATCGGCTTGCACCCAATTCAGGTAGTTTTTGGCCACATATTTTGAAAACTCGGTATTGGCTTCTTTTTTCTGCATGGACAAAATGTCGCCCATTTCTGTCGAGTTGGAGCTATCGATTTTGAGTTCCCAGTTGATGATGCGCTTGTACACCTCCACCCACTCCTCAAAATTGAGTCCGCTGTTGATTTCCGTAAAAATCTGACGAAACTCCTGCTGGTAATCCGAAGAAGTCTTCTCGCGAACCAGGCGTTTGTTGTCGATGATTTTTTTGAGGGTCAGCAGAATCTGGTTGGGGTTGACCGGCTTAATCAGATAATCGGCGATCTGAGAGCCCAAAGCTTCTTCCATTACATTTTCTGCCTCGTTTTTCGTGATCATCACAATGGGCAACAATGGAATTTCTGCTTTGATGCGGGAAAGGGTTTCCAGCCCAGTGATACCAGGCATGCTTTCGTCCAAAAAAACCACATCGATGTTGCGGTTTTGCTGGCATTCTTCCAGGGCATCGTGGCCGTTGGTCACTGTTATTACTTCGTAGCCTTTTTTTTCCAAAAACAGGATCTGGGGACGCAGCAGGTCGATCTCATCGTCAGCCCAAAGTATGATGATTTTATCCATGGTAGATTTTTAGCCCACGAAAAAGTTCGAGGGTTGATTTTTTCAGATCTAGTTAAGTCGCGCGTATTTACGATAACACAAAAATCATCTTTTCTTCAATATTATTGTTCAGGTGGATAGAGTTTTTGAGATTTGTAACAAATTTCAAGTATGGCCACCCACAAAATCTTCAATGACCCCGTTTACGGGTTTGTTACAGTGCCTTATGGCATCATTTTTAATTTGATTGAGCATCCATACTTTCAGCGTTTGCGGCGCATCAAGCAAGTCAGTTTGACGCATTATGTGTATCCTGGCGCGCTGCATACGCGCTTTCACCATGCCCTTGGAGCATTCCACTTGATGACTCAGGCAATTGACGTGCTTAGAGCAAAGGGAGCCGACATCAACGATGAAGAGTCCCTTGCGGTACAAATTGCCATTTTGCTCCACGACATCGGCCATGGGCCTTTTTCTCATACCCTGGAAACTACCCTGATCAATGTGCACCACGAGCGCCTTTCGGAGTTGTTCATGCAAAAACTCAATGAAGAATTCGACGGCGCACTGAGCCTGGCCATTCAGATATTTGAGGATACCTACCCTAAGAAATTCTTGCATCAGTTGGTTTCCAGTCAATTGGATATGGATCGGATGGATTACCTCACCCGCGACAGTTTTTTCACGGGGGTGTATGAGGGCGTGATTGGGTACGACCGGATCATTAAAATGTTGGCAGTACACGAAGGTGAATTGGTGGTAGAAGAAAAAGGCATTTATTCGATTGAAAAATTTCTGATTGCCCGCCGTTTGATGTATTGGCAAGTGTATTTGCACAAAACGGTGCTTGCTGCCGAGCAAATGTTGATTCAAATCTTGCGTCGTGCCAAACAGATCGTCAAAGAAGGCGGCTCATTGTATTGCCCACCCAATCTGGAAATATTTATTCACCATGATTTTTCAGAAACCGACTTTCTGTCTCGTCGGGATGAATTATTGGATGCATTTGCCGGCTTGGATGATTACGACATTTTTGCCGCCATCAAAGGCTGGATGAAAGCGGATGATCGGGTGCTGAGTTTTTTGTCTACGGGCTTGATCAACCGAAAGTTGTTCAAACTTGAAATGGCCAACCGCAAATTTGAACCCGCTTACCGCCAGGCACTCAAACAAAAAATTGAAGAATGGTGGCAAGGGCCTGCCTCCGATATGGCTTACCTGTTGCTGAATGGCCAGGAAAGCAATCATGCCTACAATCCGCAAAGTGGTGAAATCAAAATTCTGTTTAAAAATGGCGTAGCACAACCCATGTCAGAGCTCCTGGAATCCGGGCTACATTTCAAAAACGTAACCAAGTACTACCTCGCCTATCCCAAATTTTAAATTTTGTTTTTTTTGTTGAAAAAAATTAAAAAGACTTGGCAATTAAGAACATTTTGTGTATTTTTGAGTTGATTTAAAATATTTACAACTCAAAGACATTTTTATGGGCAAGGTGGAAAAATATCTAAAGAAGAATTGGCTCAAGCTGGCCATTGTACTGCTTTTGGTATACGGGGCCACGCGTAAAAACCTGAGCTTGCGCATCAACATGAATACTCCGGTCAAGTCTGAAGAAAAGCTCCCCTTGCAACCCCTTGCAAGCCCCAAAAAAGGCTATACCGTTAATCAGCGGTCACTCACCACGGAGAGTAACAAATTTTCTCTGGATCCTTTTCCAACCAAAGAATCCTCCTCTACCTTGGCCGCACACTTGAGCAACATCGATGACGTATCCGTCAAGGCATTTATCCATCGCTTTGTAAAGGTTGCCGTCAACGAACAACACAAATTCGGGATTCCAGCTTCCATTATTTTGGCCAATGCCCTGATGATGAGCCAGGCTGGGCAAAGTGCTGCATCGCAAGGTGCAAACAACTTCTTTAATCTACACTGCACCAGCGATTGGCAAGGACCAACCTTCAATAATGAAAAATCCTGTTTGCGCAATTACGAAACAGCCTGGATGAGTTTCCGAGACCACAGTTACTACATCACAACAGGCGCTTTTTCGCCATTGCGAACAAAACGAACAACAGACGTAACAGGATGGATAGATACCTTGCAAACCCTTGGTTTTTATCCCACAAAAAGCGATGCCAAAGCAGTTTTGGAAATCATTGAAAAGTACGAATTGACTTCCTGGGACACCCATTGAAATAAAACGGGCTAAAAGCCGGTCTATTTATTCGAGTTTTGTATTTTTGCTACCTTAATTGTCATACCTTTCAAACTATAATTGCTATTCAGCTCCTGGGTGCTTGCGGCGGTAGTAGTGTACTCCTGCTCCAAAAACCCATCCTGAGCGACCTTTCCGAGTCTGGATTTTCACCCAAGGCTCCGTAACCGTTTCTTTTCCCAGGTTTACAGTGGTTTGTGAATCTGTTACTTCGTTGAGGTAGTACACTTCATCAAAGAGGGTCAGGCTTTCCAAAATTTCAGCGTTCAGGTTTGGGGTCTTGCGCACTTTCAACCCTTCGATGCTTACATAAAGTACCGCCAACGCAGGGCCAGAGACGGTGGGCGTAGCCACTGGCACAATAGTATCTTTTTTTGCGTTTTTGATGGCATGTCCAAGACTGTCTTCCAAGTTGCGAATGTGTTCGGTTTCGGCCCTACGACTGTATTTGGCCTGTGTAGCTGAACACTTTCTAAAAGCCCAAACCGCAAAACCGACAAAAAAAGCAGCGATAAGGAGCAGTTCCAAACTGGGCAGGATTGACCCTTTTTTTTCACTCATAGTATTTTGTTTGGAAGTAATAAAAATTCAAATCACATAGTAGTGGGGCAAAAGTAAGTGTTTCATTTTTTCGAAGCCAAAGGATTAGATAAGAAACTTGAAATGAACCGTTTTACTCATTTAATCCTTTGGCAAAATGAAACACTTATTTTTTTATCGCCCTCTACAAAGATATTCGTTTTTGCAATGGAGCATTTATTTTACCAAATTGCACTTACAAAAATACCCAAAGTAGGGCCGATAACAGCCCGTACTTTAGTGAGTTATTGCGGTAGTCCCAAAGATGTATTTGAGAGCAACACCAAAGCGTTGCTCAAAATTCCCGGTATTGGCGCACAATTGGTTCAGCAAATCAAGTCCACTGAACCTTTAACATTGGCCGAAAAAGAACTCTGGCACCTAGAGCAGCATGGCATCTCTGCCCTTTTCTATCTTGATGATCAGTACCCCAGTCGTTTAAAAAATTATCCAGATAGTCCATTGGTCATTTATTTCAAGGGAAACACCAATTTAAATCCAGATAGGGTCATTTCCATAGTGGGGACGCGCAAGCCTAGTATTCAGGGCACTGCATTTTGCGAAGAGTTTTTAGAGCAAATTTTGCCTTTTAATCCCCTTATCATCAGCGGATTGGCTTATGGCATTGACATTTGTGCCCACCGCAAAGCACTTGAACTTAAGTTGCCAACCATTGGCGTATTGGCCCATGGCCTGGCTCATTTATACCCTCCGGCGCATCATTCAGCAGCACAAAGAATGCTCGAAAATGGCGGAATCCTTACAGAATATGGGTTTGAAACCACTGCCGAAAAAGAACATTTCCCGCTGCGCAACCGCATCATTGCGGGCATGTGCGATGCCTTGCTGGTGGTAGAAACAGCGCGACATGGCGGCTCCATCATCACTGCCAACTTTGCCAACGATTACGACAAGGACGTTTTTGCAGTGCCGGGCAGAATTAAAGACCCCTATTCCGCAGGCTGCAATGCACTGATTAAAACCCATCAGGCGCACCTTCTTGAAAGCGCGGACGACTTGATTCGGATGCTGCGCTGGGATTTAAGCATCAGCGGACAGGGTATTCAGCAACAGCTTTTTACAGAACTGGATGTGGAAGAAAAAAATATCGTAAATTTGTTGCGTCATGATGAAGGAAAAGACATTGACACGCTTACTTATTTGGCTCAAAAATCCAATAGCGAAATGGCCGCTTTATTGCTCGAACTGGAGTTTAAAGGGGTCATTAAAGCTTTACCGGGTAAGCGGTATGTACTGGTCTAAGCTTTTTCTTTCTCAATTGGGTCAACCAAACACACGCTTAAAGACAAGATTAGATGAAAAAACTGATGCTGTGCTCACTGGCAATCCTGTTGAGTTTGCCCATTTTTAGCCAAAAAGCACCCAAAGGTACCCCTACTGGATCAATCACCCCAGTAGCCAAAGTCAAAAATGTGATCTTGCTGATTGGCGATGGCATGGGGTTGACCCAGCTCAGTGCGGGCATGTACTTCAACAACAATCAAAGTCAGTTTGAACGCTTCCCGATAGCTGGGCTACAAAAGCCCTATGCTGCCAATGACCTGATTACCGACTCGGCTGCTGGTGCAACCGCCATTGCTACTGGCGTCAAAACTTACAACGGAGCGATTGGTGTTGATGTGGACAGTACCCAATTGAAAACCATCATGGAAGAAGCCGAACGTAGAGGCTTGGCCACCGGATTGGTGGTTACCTCAACCATTACCGACGCAACGCCCGCCGCATTTGTGGCCCACGTACGCAATCGCAGAAAAGAGGAAGAAATCGCTACCTGGTTCCTTAAGTCAGAGATTGATTTTTTTGTTGGGGGCGGGAAAAAATACTTCGACCAGCGCACCACAGATACAAGAAATTTATACCAAGAACTGAAAGACAAGGGATTTCAGGTTTCGGACTATACTCAGTCTGGCACAATTACACCTGACCCCCAAAAGAAATTTGCCTATTTCAGTGCAGAACTCGATCCACCCAAGGTTTCGGAAGGTCGAAGTTACCTTGCCCCAATGAGTATCCTGGCCATTCAGCAGTTGAAACAACAATCCGAAAAGGGATTTTTCTTGATGGTGGAAGGTTCTCAAATTGACTGGGGCGGCCACGCCAATAATTCTGATTACATCGTCAGCGAAATGGTTGATTTTGATAAAACGGTTGGTAAAGTTCTGGACTTTGCCGCTGCCGACGGCGAAACCTTGGTTATCGTAACCGCAGATCACGAAACTGGGGGCTATGCCATCAACCCCGGCTCTGAATTTGGAAGCATTAAAGGCGTATTTACCACGACCAACCATACTGCGCAATTGGTTCCTGTATTTGCCTTTGGGCCTGGAGCTGATTTGTTTGCCGGGGTGTATGAGAATACTGCGATTTTCGCAAAGATGAAGCAGGTATTGGGGTTTTAGGGCACCTCTAAATCCCAATAGTGTCCGGTTCAAATTTAAATAAAGAGGAGAGTATAGCACCCCGCCTTCGGCAATGTGCTATACTCTCCTCTTTATTTAAATTCTGTTCTTTACTTATCCCCTACCCTTCTTTGCTCATCAGAAGCTCCGCTTCTTCTTCGTTCGGCTTTATTCAGGTATTGATTGCCAAAATTGTAGGTGAAAGTCAAATTGACAATCCTGGTTTCCCATTCTGAAAGGATTTTCGCTTTAAAATCGGCGTGGTCGATTTGGCCATGCCAGTACCGGAAGAGTATGTCGTCCATGCTCAGGTTGAGGTTGCCCTTGTTTTTGAGGATTTTCTTTTGCACGCCCAAACTCACACTGTACAAGTGCTGGCTGATCTGGATGCCTTCAATACCGGGGCCATTGTACCATCCACCAACTTCAATTTTCCAATCCTTGGGCAGGGTGTACGTTCCTTGAATAAAGGCGACAACATTCCAGCGCCCCTGGTTGAACTGTTCTTTAAAGACTTCTGATTGATAGTGGTTGTAATAAACCATCACGCCACCATAGCCGGATAATTGCTTAATGAATTCAAGGGGAAAAAACAGGCTACCTCCGTAGCGTTCGAATTTGGCCAGGTTGTCGTCCATCCCAAAACCTACCCCTGTTACCGAGTCTTGCTGGGTCACCAATTGGATGGCGTTGTTGGTACGACTGTATTCCAGGTTAAAAAAAGGCTGCTTGTCGTACGTCAAGGAAAGCTTGTAGGAGTCGGTGATTTCCGGGCGCAAAAAAGGGTTGCCCTTCTGATAGGTGTACGGGTCAAGGAACCGCACAAAGGGGTTCAACGAATTGTAACTTGGCCGGTTAATCCGGTTGCTGTAGGCCAATGCTACACCCAATTTATCCGTTAATGGAGCAGAAAGACTCAAACTGGGAAACAAACGGGAGATGTGCCGCTTTTGGGCACTATCTAAGGTAACGGAGTACCCCTTAGACAAAGAGTTTTCGTACCGCAAACCCGCTTGTCCTTCTACTTTACCCAGCGTAAAATCGGAAGAAACATAAGCCGCCGATATTTCCTCCGTAAAAATAAAGTGGTTGCTCAGGGTTGGATCATTCACCCAAATATTGTCGGTAAAGATGTTGGCTTGCAAGTCGTTGTCAACGATGGCATGGCTGTATTTAAGGCCCGTTTCAATTTTGAGTTTTTTTCCAAAAGGCTTGGTATAATCCAGTCGATAGGCTTCGATGGCCGTGTTGCCAGGTTGCTCCTGTCTGCGGTTTGGGTATTGATCGCTTCCAACTGTCAGTGTAGTTTGCAACAGGTTGCTAACCTCCCTGCCATAACGGTTTACACTTACATCGGCATTGATTTTCTGGCCGCTGGTGTCCAGTTTCAGTTCGTAATAGGCATCCACGTTGACAAATCCGGTTTTGCGGTTGGTCTCGTTGGTGGTCAACAATTCAGCCCGGGATTTTTGTAAATCCTGAGATAAAATGGAGGTTTTGTTCTCATTGGTCGCTTGGTTGGTTGTTCCCAACACGTTGACAGACATACCCACCGTTTGCATCTTGCTTAAATAGTGGTCTACTCCCGATTTCAAATTGAGCGAATATGGTAGCCCAGGCTGAAAATTGCGCTGGCTGTACACCTCATTGCCTACAATGCGATCCAGGTTCAAGGCTTCGTACCAGGTGCGGTGGCTGAAAGCGACGGAATTGGTAAAGTTGAATTTTTCGTTGCGAAAATTCATAGTACCAGAACTCCGGTATTTCCAGAATTTACCCACACCCGCGCCAAGTGTAGCGGTTCCGTTCAGCCCCAGTTTCATGTTGCGCTTCAAAATGATGTTGATTACTGCTCCGGTTCCCTGGGCATCAAATCGAGAACCTGGCTGGCTGATTACTTCAATGCGGTCGATATTGGCCGAAGGCATGTCCTTCAACAAACTCTGCATGTCCATGTACTGGGTAGGTCGACCATCGATCAGAATAGACAAACCTTGTTGGCCAGCCAGGCTGATTTTGTCGTTGACCACAATCATACCGGGCACTTTGCGCAATACATCCAACGCGCTACCACTCGCGCCAGTGATGCTGTTGGCCACATTGACAATCATCGTACCCGCTCTTTGTTCAAGGAATGGTTTGCGGGCAACGATTTCGGCGGTAGCCAGGGTTTTCGAAACGGTATTTAAGGCAATATCGGGAAGTTTAAGGTCTTCTGTCAGGGTTTCAATTTTTTGGAAATGATCCAAAAAACCGAGCATTACAACCCGCAAGAGGTAGGTTTTACCTGTTGGAACAGCAGTGAGTTCAAAGCTTCCATCATCGTTGGAAATAGCAGCTTTGATCATACTAGAATCTTTGGGTTCTAGCAATAACACATTGGCGTAGGATATTGCGGTTCGCTTTTCATCCAGCAATTTGCCACTGAGTTTGGCCTGGGCATGGAGGGACAAGCACAACAAGCAAGCTCCTCCAAGGGTGATTAGAAGTTTCATAACAGTCAGGTGATGGTGTAAAAATGTCTTTGAAATGAAGAGATGCGAAAAAATAAAGCTTACCCCTATTTGCCAATAAAATCGCAGGGAATTATTTTTCTCCCAAGGCTTCGCTCAAACCTTCCCCAAGTGACTTGAAGGTGATCACCGTAAAGAAAATCGCGATCCCCGGAAAAACAGCCAACCACCATTCAATTTCATGCTGCCCACGCAATTGCCCCAAAATTGTACCCCAGGTAACTTTGTCAGCCGCACCTACCCCCAATAGGGAAAGGCTCGACTCGGTACTGATGGCAGCGGCCATACTAAAGGACAACAAAACCAACAGTGGGCCTACGGCGTTGGGCAAAGCATGCCGAAAAATCAGGCGCAAATGATCAAAGCCCAAGGCACGGCCTGCTTCCATATAAGTTTGTTTGCGCACTTTCAAGAACTCTGCCCTTACAAATCGGGCCAAAGAAGCACTGGTAATAACGCCTACTATGGCCATCATGTACGTAACGCTGGGTTGCTTGAGTGTAGCAATGAGCGCCAAAACCAGGATAATGGAGGGAATGGCATCTACGATTTCCAAAAAACGCATCAATATCGTGTCCAGTGGCAGGGTGATTTTTTTCAAACGCGGAAACAATCTGGCACATAAACCAGCCAAAAGATAAGCCAACACCAATGGCCCGATGACCAGGCTGAGAAACTTGATCAGCAATCCAAACCAACCTGCACCTTCATTAGTGCCCGGTAAATAGGCAGCGTAAAAAAGGCTTAACGGAAGAAAAAACAAATAAATCAAAAACGTAGCACGATTGAGGACAAATCCGGAATCTCCAAAATAACCCGCCAATCCACCAAAGGTCAGCCCCAAAACCAGTGAAACGGAAACAGCAATGAGTCCCACCCACAAAGCCATCAAAGTACCGTACAACATGCCTGCGGCAACGTCACGGCCTGACTTGTCGGTACCCAACCAATGCCAGTAGCGCCAGGATTTTACCCTTTGCCGTTCAAATGGCCCACGAGCACCCAGGTTTTTGTGGTCAATGGATGAAGGTGAATAGGGGATGAAGGTAAACAGTACGTTGTTGTAAGTTTTATCCAGCCAATCTTCAGCAGGAATCAAGCGCTCATCCCAACTGCTCAGGCCAGCATCAACCAGGATCCCCTGGAAAAGTGGAAAAAATGTGTGCCCATGAACTTTTGCATAAACAGGCCGCTCATTGGCCAAAAAAGGACTCAAGAAAGCAACCAGCAAAAAACCCTGCAAGCCGCGGATGGCCAAACGACCAGCCCGCTGCGCCCGAAAGCGCTGCCAAACATTGTACCAATATCCTCTTGACACATCCTTCTTCATGCTTTATCCATCATTTTCATGCTTTTACAACCTGGTTAAAGCGCACCCGGGGATCCAGCCAGGCAAAAGCCAGATCAACCAATAACAAACTTACCATACTGAGCAATGCCCCCAGGAGAATGATGCCAAACACCACTGGCCAATCCTGAGTGCCAATAGAATCGATCAGCAACTGCCCCATTCCGGGAATGTTGAAAATGTTTTCTACCAAAATAGAACCCGCCACCATATCTGGCAACAAGGATCCCAGAAAGGTAATCAATGGAAAAGCAGCATTGGGAAAAGCATGCTTCCAAATCACCGCCTTTTCGGGTAGCCCTTTGGCCCTGGCGGTGCGGACAAAATCCTGGTTCAAGGCTTGAATCATCGAACTGCGCATTTGGCGAGCCAAAACCGTCATCGCCGGATAAATCAGGCACAGAATGGGCAACACCAATTGACGCGTACTTCTACTTAACCATTCGCTCCAGGTACTGTTTTCGTCCAAATCCATCATGCCCGTGATGCTGATAAAATTCATGCCCCAATCTGGATTGGAAAAAACATACAGCAAAACCAACAGTACCCAAAATGAAGGCAAAGCGTACAAACCAAAAAGTACAGCATTGGCCCGTTTATCAAAGCGGGAATCTTTTCTAACGGCCATTTTTACCCCCAAAAAAATGGCGATCAAGTAGGCAATGGGCAACGCAAAAAAACTGAGCAGCAAAGTCCAACCCAGCGCCCGCCCAATTTTGGCACTCACTGGACGTCCATCCTGAAAAGAAACGCCCAAATCACCCTTGAAATAACCCAATAAGGTATGCTGAAACTGATTGTCAAAACCATGCCATACCACGCTGGGAAGAAACAGTTTTTCTTTTTGAGGATGGGCAATGAGCTCATTCAAGGATTGCTTCAATTGTGCGTGAGGACCGCCTAAGGCCTTTTGCAAGACCGCATCTTTTTGAAGCAAGCCGCTGCTTTTTTTTACCAAAACCCTTACCACCGAAAAATCGGTGGTGTACTGCAAATCACCGATCAATTGCCCCAGGCTGCTGCGGGATGCTGATTGGATGGAATCCGGTAATGCTTGCAGCGCTCTTTTGAGTAAGCCAATGTTGTTAAAATAAGATTCCAAGGCTGGCCAATTTCCATTTTGTCGCAATAGTTTAATCAACATTTCTCGTCGACTGCGGAAGGGAATTTTGTACAACGTATCTGGATAAGCTGCGGGTTGAATACTGAGGTAAAAAACTGGCTTATCGAGTCCAATTCGAGCGGCTTTGCGTTGGTAGGTAATGAGCAATTCTTCTTCGCCGAGCCGGGATTCATCCAGTTCTTCCTCGAATTGTTCTTGCACCAAATCTCCTGGAACCAGACGACTCAAGCCAAATATCAAAACCAGCGCTGCCAACAAAGTTGGAGCCATGATCAGGATTCGCTTGAGGAAGTAACGCATCATTTTAGTTATGTTGAGTACTAATTTTTCAATCTAAACTCTGAAGGAACATAGCCAGGAGAGGTTGAAACCGGCGTGGTTGAAAACCGCTTGTGGATGGCAATGCATTCTTTGGGGGCAAACAGAAAAATCTCCGGTTGTTCATCATAGATGGTGGCCTGTAAGCGCTTATACATTTCTCGGCGTTTGTTGACATCAAAAGTCACGGGGATTTGATCGATCAGGGCATCGGTTTGGGCATTGCCAAAACCACTCCGGTTGTCTTCATCGGTACGCCAGTTTTGTTCTGGGTTCCAGGAAAGCGTTGGATTGCCGCGACCAGCACTCAACAATTCAAAATCGTGAGCAGACCAGTGCGCAAGAATTTCCCGACCTTCCATGGGTTGAATCTTGATGTCGATCCCCGCTTTTTTGGCATTGTCTTGAAACAAGAGTGCCATTTGCTCCGAGGTTTCTTTTCCAGCAGTATACAAATAAGAAAGGCTTAATTCGGTATTTTTCCCATTGATTGACTTGTCTACAATCCCATTTTTATTGCTGTCATTCCAACCTGCTTCCGCCAGAAGTTGCTTGGCTTTGTCGATGTCAAAAGCAATGGGTTTAAGGTCTTTGTTGTAATCTGGAGATGCCAGCGGAACAGGGCTCGTCACTCTTTCTCCAAACCCCAGGTACAATTCTTTGATGATTTCATCTACATTCACCACATGTGCCAAGGCCCTGCGCACTCTTTTGTCCGACAATTTTGGATTGCGCATGTTGATGGGCATGCTGAAATAGGAAGTCGTTGCCGGAGTGTAGAATTCGTATACATCCGCAACTCTCTTGTTTTTTTTAAGGGCCAAAAAATCCTCTGGTGTGATTCGATTGGTCACATCTATCTCTTCGTTTTTGAGGGCCGCCAAAGCAGCCGCTGGATCGGTGATCACTTTAAAAATGATTTCATCCGGGTAGTAGGTCAGAATCGGGTATTTTTTCACTAATGGCTCACCCCACCAGTCTTTTTTCTTTTTGGTAACAATTTTTTGTCCACTCGTCCAGGATTCGATGCGGTAAGGCCCACAACCTACCAGGTATTTAGGGTCATTGGAATACGCTGGAGAATTGAACAGCTCCGCAAATTGAATGATCTTGGGATTTTTGGCCAGTGCTTCTGCTTTGGCAGGATTGATTAAATCTGCCAAAGGAATGCTTTTCATTAAGCCCTTGGGATCAAGAATATGTTCGGGTAAAACCGAAAAAGAGTTGGTGGCAAAATCCAGCGAATAAATGGTTTTGGGACTCAATACCACGGTAAATCGCTTGGGTTTTTTGGCATCAATTTGTACATCTTTAATTTCCTCAACATAAGGTGCGATAGATGCATCGACTTTGGGGTTCAGGATGGTTTTCAGCGTAAACAGGTAATCTTTGCCCGTTACAGGCTTGCCATCATCCCATACAGCTTCATCAAAAATTTCAAAAGTATAGCTCACCGCACCATTGGGCAGATCTTTTACAACCGGTTGGCCCTTGACCAAAAAAGGAACCAGTTCGTAATTGTCGTTGTAGGTCATCAAGTTGAGGTGCGCCAAATCAGAAGGTATCCGTCCATACTGTGTAGTCGTGAGAATGGTATTGAGCCGGTCGGCATCGCTTTCCAGGCGCACGATTACTGAATTTCCAGTTCGTTTAAAATCTACATCCGGTAATTTCTCTTTGGAATCTTGTTGACAAGCATTGAAAACAAGCATCAGGCTAAAGACTAAAGTTTGGGAGATGTTCAGGTAACGCATTACTTTGGATTAAAGGTTCAACTATTCCCTAAAACCAATGAACGACTGAGGAAAGATTGGTGTTAGGTGCTCAAAATTAAACAATCTACAACGGTAAAAAAATTTTACCGAAATTACGTGTTGTATTTTGTTTACCAAATAGGAACGCAATGAGCATTGTATTGATTGCCGGAGGCACGGGTTTGATTGGCACTCAACTCAGCAAAACGCTGAATACCGTAGGATTTCAGGTTCGCCACCTCAGTCGACATCCAGGCCCGGATGCCTTGTACCCAAGTTTTGCCTGGGACGTAGACAAAGGTACTTTAGACCCAGCCGCATTGGAAAATGTTGAATTCATCATCAACCTGGCGGGAGCAGGAGTAGCCGACAAACCCTGGACTGAAGCCCGCAAGCGCCTCATCACCGAGAGTCGAGTCAAAAGCAATCAACTGCTTAAGAAGCATATCCTGGCCATGCCCCAAGCTCCCAAAGCCTTCATTTCCAGCGCAGCTGTAGGCTATTATGGTGACAATCCCAGTGAACAATGGGTTTCGGAAGATGCTGCACCTGGCAAGGGTTTTTTAGCCGAAAGCTGCATTGCCTGGGAAGCTTCTATTCGCAGCATAGCCGAAACTGGCGTTCGGGTTGTTGGTCTACGCACCGGGATTGTGCTCTCTACAAAAGGGGGAGCATTGCCCAAGTTGATCCAGCCAATGAAATTTGGAATAGCTTCCTATTTTGGTACTGGCCAAACCTGGTATCCCTGGATCCACATCGAGGATCTGTGTCGCATGTTTCTTTTTGCCCTGCAAGACCCTGATATGTCCGGTTTTTTCAACGCAGTTGGGCCAAATCCAGTGCGCAATCGAGAGCTGACTCAAACTGTAGCCAAAGTATTTGCCCCCCGGGCCTTTTTAATTCCTGCACCTTCTATTGCGCTGTATGCCATATTAGGCGAATTGGCTAGCGCTATTCTCACAGGGGTCAGGGCTTCTGCTGGAAAAATCCAAACTGAAGGTTTTGATTTTGAACATCCAGAATTGGAAGAAGCACTGCGGAGCTTGAAATAAGGAATGGGGTTGAAATAAGAGTCATTCCCGGTTTTTTTGCTAAAAAATGAAATTTCCATAAAAACGGGCTACTTTCATTCTACCAAAAAAATCGTCTTTATGCTCAAGGAATTATTCAACGGAGGGAGAATGAAAGAATCGTCTCTTGCTTGTTATTGCTGCACTTTGTTCTGCTTGCTTTTTACGCTGGGAGTTCAGGGTCAAGCTAAACTCAACCCGATCAAGTTAGACTCTGCGCTTACCGCATTGCACCAACTTCAGCTTTTCAACGGCGTGGCACTCGTGGCCCAGGATGGTCAAGTCGTGTATCAAAAAGCTTTTGGCAACGCCGATGCGGGTGGTAAAACTGCGCTCAATGCCCAATCTTCCTTCAACCTGGCCTCCGTTTCCAAGCAATTTGTAGGCATGTGCGCCATGATGCTCAAGGAAGAAAACAAACTCCAATACGATGATCCCGTCCAAAAGTACCTTGCGGGTTTTCCTTATCCAAATATCACGGTCAGGCACCTGTTGAATCATACTTCCGGTTTGCCCGAGTATTTTGATCTGGCCCAACGCTACCAGACTTTGCTGGATACCCTGACCAACGACGATATGTTGCAACTCCTGATCCAGCACAAACCTGAGCTGGAATTTGAACCCGGCAGCAAATGGGCCTATTGCAATACGGGCTACGTCTTGCTGGCCTCGGTGGTAACTAAAGCATCGGGGGAACCTTTTGCCGATTTTTTTGCCGAGCGGATTGCCCGTCCTCTAGGGATGAATCACTCTTTTGTGTACCATTACAAAGGCCCTAAAGTGCCTGATCAACGCGTATTGGGCATGCGCAGGGAAGGTGGAAAACTGCTGCCCGATGACCTACTTCGACTGGATGGCGTGGTCGGTGATGGAAATGTATACTGCTCTGCCGAAGACCTTTTGCGCTGGGATCAAGCCCTTTATACCGAAAAACTGATCAAGCAAGCCACCTTGAAGGAAGCCTTTACGCCTGTAAAACTCAATGATGGAAGTACTTATCCTTATGGGTTTGGATGGGGCATTGACAACGAAGGAAAATTACTCAGTCATACTGGCGGTTGGGTAGGTTTTCGAACCATCATCATCCGTGACCTGGCACAAAAACGCACCTTTATCCTGCTGGACAATTCTGGGCAATCCTATGGACATCAGTTGATCCAGGACTGGGCAGAAGGCATTGCATTTCCTATCCCAAAATCTCAACTCATCCGCAATGTGCTGATCGTCGATGGCACCGGGAGTGCTGCGCGCCCGGGAGCAGTACGGGTACTCGACAACCAAATCCAAGATATCGGAGCACTTGCCCCTTTGCCTGGAGAAAAAGTAGTGGATGGTGGCGGAAAGGTATTGGCACCTGGATTTATCGATACCCATAGCCACCATGTGGGTGACATGGACGAAAAGCCGGAAATGCTGGCAGTGGTTAGTCAGGGCATCACTACGATTGTAACGGGTCAGGATGGGAGTTCTGAACCAATGGATACCCTATCTGCCTGGCTAAAACGCAAACCTGTAGCCGTCAATATTGCCTCTTATACTGGTCACAGCACCGTGCGCATTCAGGCAATGGGATTGAGCAGCTTTCGCCGACCAGCCACTGCTGCTGAAGTTGAAAAAATGAAAGTCCTGCTGGATGCCGAATTAAAAGCGGGTTCGCTGGGGCTTTGCTCTGGGTTGGAATACGAACAAGGTTTTTATTCCAACCGCGACGAAGTCATCGCTTTGGCCAAAGTGGCGGCAGCCGCTGGTGGGCGCTACATGAGTCACATCCGCAGCGAAGACATTCACCTCGATGAGGCACTGGACGAAATCATTCAAATTGGACGAGAAGCCAAACTTCCCGTTCAAATCTCCCATTTCAAAATTGCCCTGAAAAGCAGATGGGGCCAGGCGCCGCAAATTTTGGCGCAACTCGAAGCCGCCCGTACCGAGGGCATAGACATCACCGCAGATGTGTATCCATATGAGCATTGGTTGTCTACACCCCGGGTTTTGTTTCCAAATAAAGATTTTACCAACCTGGCCAGTGCGGAGTTTGCAGTTACCCAATTGATTGATCCTACCCGCAGCATCATTTCTCGCTATGGCGCGCAACCCAGCTACGTGGGCAAAACCTTGAGTGCCATTGCCCAAATGCGAGGCAAACCCGTGGCCGAAACACTGATTTACCTGATAGCCGAAGCCGCGCGCGCCGACAAAGGGGCCTCGATCATGGGGGCGTCAATGGCAGATGAAGACATTTCCAATTTGCTGCGCTGGTCGCACACCAACGTTTGCACCGATGGCTTTGATGGCAGCCACCCGCGTGGTCATGGCGCATTTACCAGGGTTTTGGCAAAATACGTTCGGGAGAAAAAAGCACTTGGCCTGGAAGAAGCCATTCACAAAATGACTGGCCTTTCGGCACAACACCTGGGCATCCGCAATCGTGGTTTAATCGCCCCTGGTTACTATGCCGATTTGGTGTTGTTTGACCCCAAAACGGTACAGGACAATGCCACTTTTCAGAACCCTACTTTGCTCTCTACTGGCATCGAACAGGTGTGGGTCAATGGCAAAACTGTTTTTGCAAAAGGAAAAAGCACCAAAGCGTTTCCGGGAATTTTATTGAAACGAGATATCACGAAATACACCAATCCTCTAAACTAAGGGGCGATAAAAAAATAAGTGATCATGCCAGCATACGTCATCGTACAAGTGAAAGTCAACGAACCCGTTGAATATGAAGTGTACAAATCCCTTACTCCAGCATCTATTGAGGCTTTTGGCGGGCGCTTTATGGTCAGAGGCAGTGCAGTAGAACCCCTGGAAGGCACCTGGAATCCTGGACGCTTGGTCATTTTGGAATTTCCAGACAAAGCTACCGCCAAGGCCTGGTGGGAATCCGAAGAATACGGCCCTGCCAAAGCAATCCGTCAACGCACTGCTGAAACGGAAATGATTCTGGTAGAAGGGTTGTAAGTATCAGGGTGCCAGCAGTTCCTTCATCCATTCTTCGTTTTCGAGTCGGTACTGTACGCGGTCGTGCAAGCGACTTCTGCGGCCTTGCCAAAACTCGATTAAATCCGGGCGTATCAGATAGCCGCCCCAATGCAATGGCCGAGGCAATACTTCAGCACCTGCGTATTCCTGATCCAGGCGTTCCATCTCGGCTTCGAGGACACTTCGATCAGCAATGATGGTGCTTTGTGGCGATGCCCAAGCTCCAAGTTGGCTTTTGCGTGGGCGGCTTTGAAAGTATTCTTCTGACAATGCAGTACTCACTTTTTCAATCGCCCCTTCAATGCGTACCTGGCGCTCCAGGTCATGCCAAAGAAAGGTAATTGCAGCATAGGGATGCGCCAACAATTCCTGGGCTTTGGCACTGTTGTAATTGGTGTAAAAAACGAAACCTTCTTTGTCAAAGCCTTTCAACAAAACGACCCGACCTCTTGGACGCCCCTGGGCATTGATCGTTGAAAGAGTGAAAGCGTTAGGTTCTTTGATTTCAGCTTTTTGTGCTTCTTCAAACCAGATCGCAAATTGATCAATCGGATTGGCCTGGGTATCGGCAATGTCCAAGGTTGCAGCGCTGTAATCCTGCCGCAGATCAGCAATATTCTTTATCATGATGGAATGATTGTTGTAAAAGACTCTTTGTTCGTAAAGGCTAACAAGTAAAACTACACAAAAGATCTTTTTTCGCTATCCATTCTTGTTTAAAAATGCCGCCCATTCTTCGGGGGTGTCGATGTCCAAAACGCCCGCTTCAAAATCGACAATACTTGCTTGATCGAGGTATTTTTGAATCAGGGATTTCGCGCCTTGAGTACCGTGCAACTCAAGCAACTCCCCAAAAAGCAATTGATCAAATAATGCAGGAACCCCACATGTAGCGGCGTACCTGGAAACCACCATTGGGCTATTCCCCTGATTTTTTCGTTCTTGCAATGCCAACAAATGAACGCTATTCAGCAAAGGCTGATCTCCAACCAGAATCATCGCTTTTTGACAATCTTTCGCAACCTGAAGGAGATGCTTCACCCCCGTTGCAATTGAACTTCCCATTCCGGTAGACCAATCCGAGTTGTACACTGTTTCAACCTCTAATCCTGCCAATTCGGGTTCAATTAGTTCTTGGTTGGCACCCAATACCACTACTATTGGCCGAAAGGGAGTACTCAGCGCAATTCGAATTGCTCTTTGCAGCAAATTTTCGGTTCCGATTCGCAACAGTTGTTTGGGTTGTCCCATTCGAGTGGAAGCACCTGCCGCCAAAATGATGATGCCCGTACTGGCTTGGTTTTCCTTGTCTTGAATCATATTGAGATTAATTATGTGTGCCTACACTACCTTAATTCATTTCTTTTTTGCGTTATTGGGGTAAAATTACTCAATATGTTGCGTTTTATAACCCTCTCCGGCATCCTTACCATTTGTTCAATTCAACTCATCAGTGCTCAAGACCAAGCGCTGCGTTATGAAGATGCCATCTACCAGCCCTACATCCGTTCGGTAAAATTGACCCAAAAAGGCCTATACCTTAATCCGCCAATTCTAACACTAGAAGGAAACGACTTATTGGAATTAGAGTTTGATGACATGGAGGCCGACTCCAAGTCCTACTATTACCGCATCATTCAATGCGACATCAACTGGAAACCAACTCCGCTAGCAGAATTGGATTACATTGAGGGTTACTCCAATGACCTCCTGCGGGAATACCACAATTCATTCAAAACCACTACTTCATTTTCTCATTATCGGCTCATTTTACCGAATGAAAATACCCGCATAACCCGTTCAGGAAACTATTTACTCCAAATCTACGAAAACCTCGACAAGGAAGTTACGGTACTGAGCAGGCGTTTTATTGTGTTGGAAAACAAGGTTTTCGTTGCCGCAAAGCTGGTTACCCCCGCAGCAGTTGGCAAGTACCGAACCCATCACGAAATTGATTTTGAGGTTGGCGTGGACAAACTTCCGGTAGGCAACATGCGCCAGGAAATCAAAGCGACCATTCTGCAAAACAACCGTTGGGACAATGCCATCCAAGCACTGGTTCCCAATTTTAATCGCCTTAATAATTTGGTTTGGGATTATCAGGATAAAGTGGTATTCCCGGCAGGAAAAGAATTCCGGTGGTTGGATATGCGTAGCCTGTTCATTTTCGGCTCTCAAATTGCCAGCATCAACAAGGTCAATGGTCGCTTTGAAGTCATCGCGAAAGAAGATCACCCCTTTGATGGCAAACAATACTTCCAGATTTTAGACCTGGATGGCGATTTCGTGATCGGCAACTCTGATCAGAGGGGAATGCGGCTCAATGAGAATTTACAGAGTCGCACAAACACAAATGGGGCAAATCCCAACACTTCCGATTGGCGAGATCTAGCTCAAGACGAATCAAATCACTTCAACAACTCGGTTGGCAGCGACTATGCAGAAGTACAATTTTTTCTGGGCATGAACGAGCCATTGCTCAATCAGGATGTATACCTCGTTGGCCGATTCAATGATTGGCAAATGCAGCCCCAATACAAAATGAGTTTTGACGATGTCCAGCAAGCCTACACGGTTCGTGTTCCACTCAAGCAAGGATATTACAATTACGCTTTTTCGGCAAAACCGAGAAACAGCACTACTGCTCCAGTTAATTTGACGCCAATTGACGGAGATTGGTGGGAAACCGAAAATGTGTACACCATTTTGATTTATTACCGCGCATTTGGAGAACGTTACGATCGAGTAATCGGCATGACTCGGGTTCAATCCGGCATCCGTTAAGCGTGCAATGGTGAATTTTGATTAATAATCCACGTTACTCATCTAGAATAACCGCCTTTTTATATAAAAATTTCGACCTTTTGGAGTTGCTTTCCTAGTATTGCAGTGTGTTAAAATTTTTAAGAAATCGCCATAAGTTTAACACGCTAAACGACTAGAAGCATTATGTCAAACTTCGCCAAACTGAGCTTGGGTGGATTATTAGGTCTGCTGATTTGCGTAGGGGTTCAAGCCCAGCAACGCTGGAATCTTCAGCAATGCATTGAATACGCCACCCAAAACAGCATCTCAATCAAGCAGATCCAGAACCAGATCCGCACCAGCGAATTAACGCTCAAGCAGAATCAATTCAACCGGCTTCCGTCCGTCAATGCTTCGGCCAATGGAGGTATCCAGTTTGGCCGTACCATCGACCCTACCACCAACTCCTTCAACTCGCAAAACATTGTCAGTAACAGTATTGCACTGTCTGCCAACGTACCGATTTACAATGGAGGGCGACTCAAAAACAACATCGCTTTGAGCCGCATTGATCTCGAAGCGATCAAATACGACGCAGCCTTTACTGCGAATAATATCGCCTTGAGCGTAGCTGCAAACTACCTCAATGTCTTGCTCGCCGAAGAGCAATTGGCCATTGCCCGCACCCAACTAGAACAGGCGCGCTTGCAATTGACGCAGACAGAAAAACTAATTGAGGCAGGATCTCGTCCCCGCAACGAACGGCTGGATGCTCTAGCTCAAGTTGCCATTAATGAGCAAACAGCTGTAGACGCCGAAAACCAGGTAATCATTCGCTATTTGGCACTCAAACAACTGATGGTACTCGATCCCGCCCAGGAATTGTTGATTGAACGGCCTCAAGTAATCATTCCAGCAGATTCCAATCCAGACGCCTATGTCCTGGAAACTATTTTTACCGGAGCATTGGGTGCACAACCACAAATTTTGGCTGGCCTAAAACGCCGGGAAAGCGCCGAAATTTCTATCGATGTAGCGAAATCTGGGATGTTGCCCTCTTTGTCTATGTATGGCAACCTCAACTCCTATGCTTCCAGTCGGGCTTACAATTACACCTTTGAAAGACAAAGATATAGCCAAACTGCATTTTTCAACGGGCAGCCTATCAACTTTGAGATTGAAAATCAAGTGCCTGTGCAGGCAGGTAAGCAAGCGTGGACAGATCAAGTCAATCAAAACTTTGGCCAAAACATCGGTCTCCAATTGTCAATCCCAATTTTCAACAACTACCGCAACCATATCAACATTGAACGCGCCAAAATCAATGTTATCGGAGTAGACTTGACCAACGAGCAAACCCGCCAGCAGTTGAAAACCGATATTCAAACCGCCATTGCCAACGCCCGGGCAGCCCGTCGTTCATTGATTGCCGCTCAAGCATCCGAAGAAGCCTCTCGATTGGCCTTTGAAAACGCCCAGCAACGGTTTGACATTGGGACTTCCAACCAGTTGGAATTCAACACCGCGCGCAACAACTTGTCGCGGGCGCAAATGGATTTGACTCGCGCCAAATACCAATACGTATTCAACGTCAAGCAGGTAGAATTCTACCAAGGCAAAAAAATCACCCTCAACTAAACCCAACCCACGACTTCTGTCGTGGGAGGCCACATAAAACTCAACCCGCGACTTTAGTCGTGGGAAAGCGCGAAAGCGCGATAAAAAAACACCGTCACAACGCAATAAAATCATGGCAAAGAAAAAAAGCAACAACTGGTTAATCATTGGATTAATAGCCCTCTTGGCTGTTTTAGTTGTAGTTGCCGTCATCCAGGCACGCAACAAACCTAAAGGCGAAAAAGTAACCGCCGAAAAAGCAGAACTTCGCACCATCAAGGAAGTAGTTGCGGCGAGTGGCAAAGTTTTTCCTCACACCGAGGTTAAAATCAGTTCTGACGTTTCCGGAGAAATCGTGGAATTGTACGTTAAAGAAGGCGATTCGGTACGACTAGGCCAAGTATTGGCCAGAATTGATGCCGACGTTTACCAGTCACAAGTTGAGCAAGGTATGGCGGCACTCAATCAGGTCAAAGCCCAGGAAGCCAATGCCAAAGCCCAAATTGAAAGCCAACGCGGACAGCGCGAGCAAATCCTGGCCAACCTGGAGAATGCCCGGGAAATTCAAAAGCGCAACGAAAAGCTGTTCAAAAATGGGGTAATTTCTGAAGCAGATTACCAAACGTCCTTGTCCAGTATGCGGGCATTGGAAGCCAATTTGAAAGCATCAGAAGCCAGCATCAAATCTTCTCAGGAAAGTGCCAAAGGCGCAGCTTTCCAAATTCAAAGCTCGGAAGCATCCCTCAAGCAGTTGCGCACCAGCTTGAAACGTACCACCATTTATTCCCCCAACAATGGCATCGTTTCCAAACTGAATGTGGAAAAAGGGGAACGCGTAGTAGGTACCATTCAAATGACGGGTACAGAAATGATGCGCATCGCCAACCTCAACAACATGGAAGTACGGGTAGATGTGAGTGAAAACGACATCCCTCGCGTGAAATTGGGAGATGCAGTTGATGTTGAAGTAGACGCTTACATTGGTCGCAAATTTCTTGGTCACGTAACCGAAATTGCCAACTCTTCGTCCAATTCGGCAACTGCGGCCCTGACCAGCGACCAGATCACCAACTTTGAAGTACGCATCGCGATTGATCCAAGCTCTTATCAGGATTTGATCGAGCCACGCAAACGCTATCCTTTCCGTCCCGGTATGTCTGCTTCAGTAGAAATCAATACCACCACCAAAGCAAACGTATTGACCATTCCAATCCAGTCTGTTACGACCCGTGAAAAAGATGCCAGCAAAACCAAATCCAAAGTGGTCAAAAACAACGACGGCGAAGAAGAACTGGTCAAAGACTTAAATGAGGATGACCTCAAAGAAGTAGTCTTTATCATCGGCAAAGGCGATACCATCAAAATGGCTGAAATCAAAACCGGTGTTCAAGACGACTCTTACATCGAAGTATTGGAGGGCATCAAAGCTGGTGACGTAGTGGTTTCCGGTCCCTACTCTACCGTTGCCCGCAAACTCAAAGCTGGCAACGTAGTCCGCAAAGTCAAAGAGGATGAACTGTTCTCTGATGGCAAAAAGAAAAAGACAGAAGATCAATAAGTTATAGACCTACTCAGCGACACTTAATTGAATTTTCAATTCAACTAAGTGTCGTTGTTGTTTTACTCCAAACAGGACTTTTGACGGTAGCTTAAAATGAGTTTAATTATTTTTATCAAAAATCCTGCACTAGGAAAAGTAAAAACCCGCCTCGCCACCACGCTGGGCGATGAAGCAGCGCTTGACATTTACCACAAATTATCCGCACACACCCGCGAAGTCGCTTCAGCCATAGATTTTCCCCGTTATCTGTATTACAGCGATTTCATTGACTGGACCGATGATTGGGACAATGACCTATTTGTCAAAAGACTTCAAGAAGGGGAAGACCTGGGCGAACGTATACTCAATGCCTTCACAGAAACCCTGCGCCAGCATTCTCCTGCCATGATTATTGGCAGCGACTGCCCATTGTTGACCACGGGTATTTTGCAGGAAGCTGTTAATCAATTGGAAAAACACCCGTTTGTGCTTGGGCCAGCCTTGGATGGCGGGTATTATTTGCTGGGTATGCACGAACCTTGCCCGGAATTGTTTCAGGCCATGGAGTGGAGCACCGACACTGTCGCCCAAGTTACTCTGGAGCGCATTGCAGAACGCAATCAGGCTTGTTACTTACTTCCACCACTTCCCGATGTTGATGAGGCCGCAGATTGGGAGCGATATGGTTGGTAAGCAGAAGCCTCAATTTTTTAAAAAAACAATGAGTGTACTTGACATTTTATCCAAAATTTCATTTCTTCGTATAGTAAAATACTTCAAATGAAATTCAAACTGATTCAAATTATGGAAACGCAAACTGATATTTTTTACCTCAATTTTACCAAAAAACCCATTCAACCTGTTATCCGCAACCTGATCATTGGCGTTGCAGTAGCGGTGCTAATATTAGTTTTGTATACCATTATAAGAGATACCCTTTTGAACAGGGTTTCTTGGGACACCTTTAAGCCTGTTTTTTTCAGTCTGGCAATCTGGATTACAGCTATTCAGGTATGGGTTGAAAGAAATTCAAAAATCGAGGAAGCTTTTGTACGCCTCTCTCCAACTTCCCTTGAATTTAAAAATGAAAATCAAAAAGACAGTACTACCGTTCTGTTGGATCAACTCAAAGAATACCACTTGCAATGGAACCGGATAGACCTCAAACCAATAGACAAGCCCTGGCTTTATATCAATGTACAAAGTCGTGCAAAAGCCAAACTCATTTTTGAGCACTTGCAAACTGCGGTAAAAAAGGAAAAAAGCCCCCAGGAAGTTTAATCACTCATTCAAACCCTCCACAAAAGGGACAAACCTAAACGGGCCCAGAGGTTCATCCTCATATAAGTTGGCGGCTATGCGGCGAATGCGGTACATCGTCTGTTCCTCTTCGCCGACGGGAATCACCATCACCCCGCCAACGGACAATTGCTCGCGCAGGGCATCTGGTACATAGGGCGCACCCGCAGTGACAATGATGCGTTCAAACGGGGCATACTCCGGCAAGCCTTTGTAACCATCGCGGTAAAACAGGCGAATTTGCGGATAACCGATAGCGGGGAGAAAAGTCTTGGCCAGTTCGTACAATTCCTTTTGGCGCTCGATGGTGTACACTCTGGCCCCCAAATGTGCCAGGATACAAGCCTGATAACCAGAGCCTGTCCCTACTTCCAAGACCTTTTGGCGCTTGCTTACCTCCAACAGTTCAGTCATGTGTGCAACCGTATAAGGCTGGGAAATGGTCTGATCGCTGCCGATAGGAAAGGCTTTGTCCTGGTAAGCATGGTCTTCAAAAGCCTTGTCCAAAAAGAAATGCCGGGGCAAAGCAGCAATTGCTTCCAGCACCTTTTCATCTTTGATGCCCTTTTTGCGCAATGTTTCCACCAGTCGGCGGCGCATGCCTTTGTGTCGATAAGTATCTTCCATTTTTGGCGTCTGCCTCAGCTTTTGAGCATGGGAATATGCGGAATGCCATCTTCCAAATATCCTTCCCCACACTGTACAAATTCTAAAGATCCATAAAATTTTTCCAAATACGCCTGCGCGCCAATTTTGATGGGCTGCACACCAAATCTTGCGTACAATTGCTCAATGCTGTAATTCATCAAAATGCGTCCCCAACCGCCACCCCTTGAAGCGGCAGAAGTAACCACCCGACCGATGGAGGCATAATCCGGATAAGCTATCCCTTTTTCCAACAAACGCGTATAGGCGTGCAACTTGCCTTCCTCTCCGTATCCAAAGCAATGGAAAGCGACCAGGTCTTTGCCATCGGCATCCAGAAAAGCACAGTTTTGCTCCACCGAAAAAATTTCCTGCCGCAGCACCATGCTGTCGTACAATTCGTGCAGGGTCAATTCATCAAAGAATTTACAGGTAAATGTCAAGTTCATCTGAAAAGTGCTACAATTTTTGGTCCAAAAATCAATAAACCAACCCCCACTGCCGCAAGTGCAGCAATCAAAACGGCTCCAGCGGCAACATCTTTGGTTTTACCTGCCAGCTCATGGTAATCCGGTGAAACCAAATCGGTCAGAAATTCCAATGCTGTATTGAAACCTTCCGCGACAAGGACACTGCCTATCGTCAAAACCAACAAAATCCACTCTTGCACTGCAATGCGAAAATACCATCCTGCACCAATCACTGCCAGGGTAACTCCCAAATGGATGCGTGCATTGGGTTGGCTTTTAATCAAAACAGCAATCCCGTTGAAGGCATATTTGAAACTGGCAACGCGTTTTTCCAGCATAATTAAAAAATTATTTTGTTCCAGCCGTTCAAAGCTTAATTTTCTTTGGAATACTGTAGGCTTCTTGCTATTTTCCCGCTCGTAATTCACAAGCAAAAAGCCTGTTGAACGTTTGAAAATTTCAATTCATGACAACCCACAAGATCTGCATGTTGGGTACTGGCCTAATCGGTACCTTTTACAACAGGACAATGCACAACCTGCGCGGGCGCGACCGGGTTCACCCCATTTACTCCCGCAGCCAGGAATGCGCCGACAAGTTCGCTAAAGAATGGGGAATTCCCAAGACTTCCACCAATCTTGCTCAAGCCATTCAGGATCCAGAGGTCAATGTTGTCGAGAGTGGATTGCACAATGATCACCACAGATGAAATTTCTCAAAAAGTAATTTATAAAGCATAATAACCAAAATCTGATTCCTGCTCAACGCTCTTTTTTCTTAGCTGGAGCCAGTGACAGGATGATTGAATTGGCTTATTGAAACACAAGATTATGTTGGCAATCGGAATGGATCTGGGCGGTACCGCAGTAAAAGCCGTCGTCATTGATCACTATGGGAATGTAATCAAAACGATGTCCCGTCCCCTGGGACAACACGCCACCTCCATCGATGAGTGGAGTTGGAAAGGCGTCGTAAAATCTGTCGCTACCGATCTATTGGAAGAATTTTCAGGGCGCGTCACCGCAATGGGCATGTCGGCCCCCGGAATTTGCAATGAAGAAAATACGGCCATCTACTCCATGCCCGGTCGTTTTTATGGCCTGGAACAATTCATCTGGTCGGATTACCTCGACCATGAGACCTGTATCCTCAACGATGCCCACAGTGCATTGATGGCCGAGGCTCAGTTTGGCGCAGCCAAAGGGTACAAAAATGCCATTTTACTTACCCTTGGAACAGGTGTTGGCGGGGGGATCATCATCGATGGAAAATTGCTGCAAGGCCGCAACATGATGGCGGGTCACTTGGGGCATATCTCCGTAGATGCCGACAATCCAGAGCTGGATATTTTCAAAATCCCCGGTAGCATCGAAGACCACATCGGCAATGCTACCATCGAAAAGCGCACTTACCACCGCTATCAAGCAACCCACGAGCTGGAAGCCGCCTACCGTGCAGGCGATCCGGTAGCGACCTATGTATGGCTGAGTTCGGTGCGCAAATTGTCCATCGCCATGTGCTCTTTGATCAATGCGCTTTCACCAGAGGTATTCGTTCTAGGCGGTGGCATCGCACAGGCTGGCGATTCTTTAATGAAGCCTCTGGCTGCTTTTATGGAATTGCATGAGTGGCGGCCTCGCGGCGAAGGTGTTCCAGTACTTTTGGCACACCACGGCGAACATGCCGGAGCCATTGGAGCAGCTGCGTTTGCGATTCGGCAGAGTACGAAATAGGTTTTGGTTTTAGGAGTCGAAAAGCCGCACGCTTTGGAATGGAATAAGACTGAACTCTCCGAATTCGCGCGAATTCGGAGAGTTCAGTATATTTTTGAAAAAAACCGGTGATTACTCGGTTTTATGTCGAAACGCTGATAAACCAGCCACGTCAAGTAGGCAAAACTACCTGGATCTTTTTGCTGAATCAATGATTAAAACTTCCCAGCCAACACGCAAGTCAGTTTCTGTTGCGATTTATTTCCCTGAGGTTCAAACAATTCAACCCACACTACATACACCCCAATTCTGGCTTTCAGGAGTTCATCCGTGGTGCCATCCCATTTGAGGATGCCTTCGGCAGAAAGGGATTCGTTGCGCGCCAACCGTTTTACGGGGCGACCGTTGATGTCAAAAATACTGATGTTGGCCAGATATCCGGGCGCATTGGTTTGATAAGGCAACAATAAAATGTCCTGAAATCCATCTCCATCTGGCGAAAACTTGGATTCTTCGATTCTAAATACCGCCTCCGCGTTTGGTTCTGTTGACCTGAAGATTTGAGAGTTGGTATATCCTGGGGTAGCCGAACCCGCTGAAGTCGCCGCAGAGTGCCAATTTCCAGCAGCGTTGGTGGGTAAATCAAAATTGAGTCGTTCCAAAGACACGCCTCGTTCCTGATCCAATAAGGGGCTATGTAGTTTATTGCTGTAATTGAACGAGTCAAGCGAAACACCATTGTATTGTAAGGTGATGTTGCCTTGATCCGCTTCGAGCGTTGGCAAGGCATTTTTCAACAAGGCCGTAGAATCCTTAATAATATAACGTTGGCGAACATCGGCGGTAGATTCTGCGATGGCCACATAACGACCAGGAGCCAACAGGTAATTCGAACCAACCAGACTTTGAATCCCTCCCGTTGTTTTTTTTCGATTGATCAGCAGCAACCCTTTCAGGTTGATCAACTTTTGAGACTTGTTGTAAATCTCTACAAAGTCCGAACCTCCCGATTGAGGATTAAACAAGATTTCGTTGACGATCAAATCTCCAGCAATGGCTGGTTCTGGCAAGCCGGTTAGTACTTGCTGACTGGTTGTTTGGGCATTTCCCAAACAATCGCGGATTCCAGGAGCAATGGTTAAGGTATAGGCTTTGGCGATTTGTAATGGCGCATTCAAGCTTAAAATCACGGAAATTTTGTCTGGTTGCAGGGTAGCATCTATGATTCCAACCCCGTCAGTTAGGGCATACCACCGCAAATCTTCAGCAGAGTTGAGATCCAGCGGCTCATCAAAACTGAGTACCAGTTCCTTGTCATTAATCGATACTGCGGTAATCAATTTGGGTCCGCTGCGATCGGTGAGTTGGTTGTTGATAGAGTTGAGTCGACCCGGAGTACCACCTGTAGGATCCACGCTAGCCCGCCAGTTTCCGGGGCAATCTGCAGGTGCGTTGGCGTTAATGAGTTCTAAAGCCCAGCCTCCCTGCGCTTTGTCCACATCCCGGTACCAATCATCGGTATAGTTGACCTGATTCAGTACAGTCCCAGCGGTCGTTCTCAAACTTAGGTCATCTCCTGAATTGGTCAGAGAAGGAAAGCCAGGCACACCAACCACCGGCCCAAAAGCTCGGAAGCCAAGCACATTTTCGGGTGCACATAAGATAAAAAAGGTATTGGGCAAAAACAATCCTTTGCCCAGGCTTGCTGGCGTTCCACCATTAGATATCTGCAAATCATCCAGTGCGATGACTTTGTTGCTTTTGTTCCACAATTCGAGGTATTCCACTGCTGGCAGTTTACCCAAAGCTGGGGTTGGGTCAGCCATAATTTCACTGATCACAATATCCCCCTCCGCTGCCTTGCTGATTTCAAAGTAAGTAAATTTGCTGCGCTGAACGCTTGCGGTATTGCCAAATGCATCCCGAATGCCCGTTACGGAGCAAGTATATTCAACCAGGTTTTTCATTTTTTCCCCCAGGGTTAGAATGACGTTTCCGGGGTTATTGGCATCTCTAGTGGCAGATGCGATGGAGCCTGCGCTAGGATTTAGGTCATAAATATCGGTCTTGTTTGCGCTGGCCAGATCAACTGTTTCATTGAATTTCAGCAAGATGCTTTGGGCAGAAAGGGCTTCAACCCCCAATAAAACGGGTGGAGTGCGATCTGTAAACAGCGGATCAACCCGGATATCGTCCAAAGAAAAAGCCTTGTTTCGCGTAGCCGAATACCTGCAAATCCATCCAAAGTGCGTACCCGAAGGATAAGTTGCATCTTTTGCCTTCCCTTCTTGTACAAATGCCTGGGCACCTTCATAATCGGCTGCTAGCGTCCAGGTTCCTGAGGTATCCCTACTCACTCGAACCCGTACATTTACGGTGGGAGAACCTACTCCGCCAGAACGGCCATTTAAAAAAGCAGTCAGTTTATCTCCGTCCTGCCGATAAAGTTGCAAGGCATCTGAATCTCCATTTATCCCCCCCACCTGGATGAAATAGCCGTTGAGCGGTTTGGATAAATCTGCTTGACTGGCCGATAAATAAACCCGTGGATAATTGGTAGTAGAAGGCGAAAAAGCCAAATTCACATAAAATTCCCAACTCGTTGACCGGTCACTCCCGGTAGGCGCAGGAATGGACAAATACGCTTGATTGTTGGTAACTGGATTGTTATCAGACAACTGTAACGCGCCATTTACCACGGCAAACTTACTGGAATCACCTTTCCATCCCTGAAAATTTCCGGATGAGAAGTCAACGGCCAGTTGAGCGTGTACAAAAATGACCCAGCAGCACAGAATAGAAAAAATTATTGTGGTTTTCATGCGTTTAAAGGTAGCAATAAAGATACAATGCACTTATATTTGCCCATTGATAACAAATCACCATGTGTACCTCGCGAACTGACACGCGGGTCGCACACCAGAATGGAAGCAAACTACAAAAAATCGAATGATTTTGAAAGTTAAATCTATTCACAATATTTCAACCGCCCTAACCTGCACAATTTTTCCTCATTATTTAAATTGTTTTGAACATGAGAGTAGCAGTAGTCGGTGTAACCGGTATGGTAGGTAATGTGATGATCAAAGTATTGGAAGAACATAAGTTTCCAATTACTGAATTTATCCCGGTTGCTTCGGAGCGCTCAGTAGGCAAAGAAGTTGCGTACAATGGTAGCAAATATGTGATCATTGGCATGGAAGAGGCCATTGCAGCTCGGCCAGATGTGGCTATTTTTTCGGCAGGTGGCAGTGCTTCACTGGAGTGGGCACCGAAATTTGCAGAAGTTGGTACAACAGTAATCGATAATTCATCTGCCTGGCGGATGGATCCTTCTAAAAAACTGATTGTTCCTGAAATCAACGCGCATACCCTGACTGCCGAAGACAAGATCATTGCCAATCCCAATTGCTCTACCATTCAGATGGTTTTGACATTGGCGCCATTGCACAAAAAATACGGCATTAAGCGTATTGTGGTTTCTACCTATCAGTCCATCACTGGTACAGGTATGAAAGCGGTTAAACAATACCAAATGGAGCGCAAAGGATTCGAGGCTGATGAGATGGCCTATTTCTATCAGATTTTTGAAAACTGCATTCCCCACTGCGATTCTTTCCTGGAAAACGATTACACCAAAGAAGAAATGAAATTGGTGAATGAAACCCGGAAGATTCTCGGAGATCAGAGCATTGCCATTACGGCTACTGCTGTTCGTGTCCCTGTATTGGGTGGACACAGTGAATCGGTAAACCTGGAGTTTTTACAACCTTTTGAAATAGCGGATGTTAGACAAATTTTAAGTGAAACACCAGGCATCATCGTTCAAGACAACCCAGCCAAGAATGAGTACCCGATGCCGATGTTGGCCAAAGACCGCGATGAAGTATTTGTAGGTCGGATTCGTAGAGATGATTCCACAACCAATGGTTTGAATCTATGGATTGTAGCGGATAACTTGCGCAAAGGTGCTGCAACCAATGCGGTGCAAATTGCCGAATACTTGGCTGCCCACAACTTGGTTGGTCATTCCGCTGTACCGGCATAATGGAGTAAAGACGCGATGCTACTCGGTAATGCGTGCGTTTTTACTTGCAAATCGTTCAACTAATTTCCATTACCTTGTTGTATACTAGGTAAATACTGAAAAAAAATGCTATTTTTGATTTAATAAACGGATATTACCAACCGTTTTCTACGAACAATGTACATCATGAACATTTTGAATAAAATCAAAATGCATTGATAATCAGCAAATTTGTCACCAGTTTATGAAGACCAAGCTCGTACTTTGGGGTACTAACGCACAGAATGAACGATTGTTAATTGCCCTTGAATTGATGCCGGAGGAAAACAAAGTGAAAGCTTTTACTTTCCCCGAACAAATTGCAACCGAAGAGTTCAGCCAACTGATGCTCAAGGAATGGAGAGACGGCAACGCAGTCGAATTTCCAGAAGGCTTTTCTGCAGAAGAGAGAGAACTCACCCTGAGCGGTAGTATTCTCCCCGATGGCGTAAAAGCTGAACGGGATGACATTGTACAACGCGCCCAAACCGAATGGCATTTCATTGTGCTCTCTTCTCGACTTTATCACACCTATCATTCTGAATTGAATGAATTCAGAGACCGCATCGAAAAGGCTTTGCGTTTTGAATCTGGGTTGTGGGACGAGTTGAAGGGGTTCTGGGACAAAGTACAAGTACAGGTTCGGGATCGCAACTTATTCCGTGAACACGCGGACGCTTTGCGCGATCGCACCAACGAGCTGTTCACTTCATTAAAGGAATTACGGGGCAAATTGGATGAAGAATTTGAACGCCTCTCCAAAGAGAACTTCGAACGCTTCAATCAAATGTTGACGGATGTAGAGAAAAAGGTTAGTGATGGATTGCGCCTGCAACCGCTCTTTGATGACCTCAAAGAAATGCAACGCAAATTCAGAGAAGCCAAATTAACCAAAGATCACCGTACCAAGATCTGGGATCGTTTAGATCTTGCATTCAAAGTGATCAAAGACAAACGTTTCGGCACCAGCGCAAGCGCACCAACCTCCGGCGCCACAAATGATGGCGTTCCGGGTGATGATCGCTCCCCAGGTGAGCGCCTCAATCGGCGCTACGAAGGCTTGATGTCTGCAATTGACAAGATGGAGAAATCCATCAAGCGAGATGAAGACGATCTGGATTTCCAAAAACGCAAAGTAGCCAACACGGATGGGCAATTAGAAGCGCAAATCCGTCAAGCCAAAATATTGATGATCGAAGAGCGGATTCGCTCCAAACGGGAGAAACTGGGAGAAATGCTCCAGACTCGCGAAGAACTCGATCGTCGGGTGGAAACCCAAAAAGAACGCGACGCAAAAAAAGCCGAGCAAGACAAAATCCTTGAAGCAAAACGCGCGGCTGAAGAAAAAATCAAATCTGAAATCAAAGCAGCCGCTGACGCACGCAAAGATGACGATGGCAAGCTCTCTAAAGCTGCGGAACAATTGAAGGTTGAAAAAGGCACCACACCCAAAACGCCTGAAACGCCCGTTGCTGTCGCTGAAGACTCCTTGCTTGATGCAGTTGTCAATACCGTTAGTGATTCTGTCACCGATTTGGTAGATACCCTTAAAGCAGTAGGTGAAGTAATCGGAGACAAAATTGGTGACCTGGTAGAGGACATCAAAGAAGCAATGGAAACACCTACAGCAGAACCTGAGGCTCCTACAGCCGAAACTGAAACTACTGAAGTTGAGGTGCCAACTACTGAAGTTGAAGTGCCAGCTGCTGAAGTTGAGGTACCAACTGCTGAAGTTGAAGCTACAACCGAAGAACCTGCTGTAGAGAAAGAGGAGGAAATTTCCGAAAAAACGGTAGATCCAGAACAAAAGAATCCAAACGAATAACGATTTTTTTTACACTATTCTGACATACAAAACGAGTTCCTGGCTTCTAATCGACCAGGAACTCGTTTTTTTTTTACTTTTTTCAACCGCTTACCGCCTAAAAACTTCCTTTCACCAAAAGAAAAAATTCTTTTTTTTTCTCCAAAAAAATTATTTTTCTCACAATTCATACATTAATACTCAACAAATAAAGGGGATTATCGAAAAATTCATTGCTATTTTTTTTCACAATGCCCAAATATTGTCCTTGTCAAGGGAAAAATACTGTCGCATATTTGTATTGTGATCAGGAGATAACGAGAATGTGAAGCAAGTGATCATCAGCTAGTCAAAAGGATTGGCACACAAAATTGAATATGTTCATGGGATTATAATTTGTCAGTGGTCGGTCGTCCCGAAAGAAATTTCGGGACGATGGACACCTTTTAAACTGACAAGGTCTCTGCTCAAAAATAAAAAAGGGCATTTCTCAAACGAAATGCCCCTCAAGTAGTAACTAGGTCATGCTCATGGAATTATTGCAAAAAGATATTTCGTGAGATTACAATTTTTTTTGTTGGGGTCAAGAATTAGCATATTGTGAGGCCAAGTTACGAGGAATAATTCTTCTGTGCAAGAAAGAAGCATTATTTCTATCAACGGACTCAAGAGATTTTTTTTGGATATGTTCATGGGATTATATGTAAGGGTCGCGCTTAAAGTGCGACTTTTTTTTTGCCCCTACTTCATCGCTCCACAGAACTTTAATTTTAAGACTTCCGTCTGGCAATTTGGTCACACTTTTGCCACGCCGTTGTCACGCTATGATTCAAAAAAATATTTCCTGCGCAGCACGAAAAGTATTGGCATGTGCTTCAACTATCAAAGCCAATCGTTCGGAATATCCTCCGCCCATACTTACTGCTACTGGCACATTGTTTTCTTTACACATTTTCAGCACGTACCAATCTCTTTCGCGGCAACCTTGCGTAGACAAACTCAAACGCCCGAGCTTATCACTTTCCAATACATCTACACCAGACAGGTAAAAAACCAAATCGGGTTGGACTTTTTCGATCAATCCTGGCAAGGTTTTTTTCAAAAGACGCAAATAAGTCCAATCATCGGTATTGTCGGGCAAACCGATATCCAAATCAGAAACTTCTTTGCGCAAAGGAAAATTTTTAGCCCCATGCATGCTAAAAGTGAATACCCTGGGTTCATTCCGAAAAATATGCGCAGTGCCATTGCCTTGATGGACATCCAAATCAACCACCAAAATTTTTTCCACCAAGTGATGATGCAGCAAATAATTGGCAGCTATCGCTATATCATTGGTACAACAGAACCCTTCTCCCCGAAAAGCGTAGGCATGGTGGGTTCCTCCGGCAACATTCATGGCTACCCCGTATTGCTGCGCAAACAACGCACATTGTAAGGTTCCATTGGCGATGACCCGGCTTCTTTGCACCAGCTGGGGCGTCAAGGGGAACCCAATGGCCCGGATTTCGCGTTCTGTCAATTGCTGGTCGCGGAGGCGCTGCCAATAATCCAGGGTATGGGTAAGCAGAATGCTGGCCTCATCCAGCGGCTCTGGATTAAAGAAGTTTTCTTCGCACACCGTCCCTTCATACAGGAGTTGTTCCGGGATCAATTCATACTTGATCATCGGAAAGCGATGCCCTTCTGGCAGTTTATACTTGTAAATTGGGTCGAAAGCGATTTTAAGCATCAAACTTTTTCTATTTTTGCAGCGCAAAAAAAATAGCTATCCTTTGCAATTCTTGTAACAAGGCGAAAGGTGGCCACAAAAATAACACATCATGCATTTAAGTGAACAGGAAATTATCAGAAGGGAACACCTAGATGAATTGCGCAAATTGGGCGTTGACCCCTACCCTGCCCAAGCGTTTGAAGTCAATGCCCTGGCTTCCGACATTAAAGCACAATTCAGTGACGATGCTCCCGAACAGTTTGAAGCAGTTTCTTTGGCTGGCCGGATGATGGTGGTGCGCGAAAAAGGTAAAGTGACTTTTGCCGAATTGCAAGACAGCAGTGGGCGGATTCAGCTCTACATTTCGCGCAGCGACGTTACCGACGGCGAAAATTTTGACCTGTATGATGTGGTATTGAAACGCCTGCTCGATTTTGGTGACTATATAGGTGTCAAAGGATTTGTGTTTCGCACCCGCATGGGCGAAATCACCATCCACGTTAAGGAACTGACTTTGCTCAGCAAGTCTTTGCGCCCATTGCCGATGGTCAAAACCCGCACCAATGAGGCAACGGGTGAAACCGAAGTGTATGACGCTTTTACCGATCTGGAACAGCGTTACCGGATGCGTTATGTGGACTTAACCGTAAATCCGCACATCAAGGAAGCATTCATTACCCGCAGCCGGATCATTACGGCCATGCGCCGTTTTTTCGATGATAAAGGCTGGTTGGAAGTAGAAACGCCCATTTTGCAGCCCATTCACGGAGGTGCTGCTGCCAGGCCGTTCAATACCCACCACAATACCCTGGACATGCCGCTGTACATGCGCATTGCCAACGAGCTGTACCTTAAGCGTTTGATTGCGGGAGGTTTTGACGGGGTTTATGAGATCGGGAAAATGTTTCGCAACGAAGGGATGGACCGTACCCACAACCCGGAGTTTACCTCCATGGAGATCTACGTGGCGTACAAAGATTACTACTGGATGATGGAAATGGTAGAGCAATGCCTCGAATACATTGCCCGTACCATCAACAACGATAACCCACTCCTCAAATTTGACGATCACGAAATCAATTACGCCGGGCCTTACCGCCGCCTGACCATGTACGACTCCATCAAGGAATACACCGGAGTAGACATTTCCGAGATGGACGAAGCGCAATTGCGCGACTTGTGCAAACAACTGCACATCGAAATCGACAATTCGATGGGTCGTGGAAAGTTGATCGATGAAATTTTTGGCGCCAAAGTGGAAAAAAACCTCATCCAGCCCACCTACATCATCGATTACCCGATCGAGATGAGCCCGCTGGCCAAAAAACACCGCAGCAAATCTGGCTTGGTAGAACGTTTCGAGCTGTTTGTCAACGGCAAAGAAATTGCGAATGCCTACTCCGAGTTGAACGACCCGATCGACCAGCGCGAACGCCTCGAAGACCAACTCAACCTGGCCGCTCGCGGTGATGACGAGGCTATGGCCATGGACGAAGATTTTTTGCGTTCGCTGGAATACGGCATGCCGCCTACTTCCGGCCTGGGCATCGGCATCGACCGCCTGACCATGTTTATGACCAACAACCATACCATTCAAGAGGTGTTGTTTTTCCCCCAAATGCGGCCGGAGAAGACGGAAGGGTAACCCACAGTGTGTGCTTGGAAACAAAAAGCCTGTATCTGCTAATGCGTGATACAGGCTTTTTTTTTGTGGGTCAAATGCGATAAGGAACAAAAAATTCAACCTGAAAAAAGTACAAACCTGAGAATCAATTCCTTTAATCCCTTGTGTAGTTTAATTTCGAAAATTTGGGGTGGTCAAAATCGTGCAAAAGTGCCTTGATTTGAGGGATGCCTCTTTATAGCTTGCCATCGAATTATTAATCCGTAAAATATTGTACGCATGAGCAACAGCAAAACCCGCGATCTATTGGCCCAAGAGTATGGGGTCAGTCGCCCTACTTTTTACAGTTGGTTGAAAAGAGTTGGCATCATACTTCCTGCTCGCGTTCTTCTTGCGCCTAGTGAAGTAGAGCTGGTTTACGAGAAATTGGGGAAGCCTGTTTCTTTGGAAGATAAACCTTCCAAATTCTCAAAAGACTGGCGAAAAGGCTGAAAAAGGCTTGATAAAAAAAGCGCCTTGCTTGAAAGTGGGGCGTCTTTTTTACAACAACCAATTTGCTTTACAAACTTTGACACGCTTTTACAAACTTTGACAAATTGGTATTTGAGCTTACTGTAGTTTTGTATTGTACTAAAAAAGGAAAATCATGTTGCATACTATCAATGAAATACCAAACAATAAACAATTGACCAAAGGCTCTTGGGGGCTATCTACTTGGGAAACCTTTGGCGTTTTGTGTGCAGTTTCCTTAGTTGTTTTTTTTGTACAAGATCAGTTGATCCTAACCAAAGATGTGTATTACAGTCTACTGGGAGAACAAATGGCAATCGATCGGATTGATGCGCTATTGAATTTCCAAGCTAAATGGAAATGGGTGAATTATGTTGTCATTCCATTCATGCTTTTGCTTCAAAGCGCAATCATAGCAGCATGCATGTTTACCGGAGCAATCTTGCTGGATTGGAAGATACCCTATCGAGCATTTTTTGGCCTGATCATCAGGGCAATGGCAGTAGTCTCAATGGGCAAAATTCTCCAAACCATCATCCTACTTTTTATGGACATCCAAAGCATGGATGATTTTTACCAGGCAGATTGGTTTTCGCTGCTCGGTTGGGTCGGAAAAGCAAACCTTCCTGAATTGGCAATGGCTCCAGCAAGCTTCCTGAATGTTTTTGAGGTCTTGTTTTGGGTATTGTTGGTAGCAGGGGTAAGGCAATTGAGTGAAAAAGCCAAAGGACTGGGCTTTGTAGCGGGTACTTATGGTGTGGGATTGGTACTTTGGTGTCTGTTTTTGGTGTATTTGCAAGTGAATTTTGGCTCCTAGTTGGGAGTTCAGATAAGAGATTCCTCGGCGCGCGAGAGGAGTAAATTAACTTAATTAAAACCTAAAAACAAATTTATGAACAAGTTTTCAAATGAAGAAATGGCTCTTCTAACCGCAGGTAGTTTTAGAAGTGGCCTATGGTGTGGATTAGCAGGCGTGTCAATACTCATCGGAGGAGCAGCTATGTTTGTCTCTGGAGGAGTACTTGCACCGGTAGCGTATGGAATTGCAACTGCTGCGATCAGTAGTGCATCGGCAGTTGGTTGTGGAATTACTGCTGCTCAAGATTTTAATTAAACAATAAAACTAATCAAAATGGAAAAAGTTGAATTCACTCAAATGGAGAATGTATGTGGTGGTGCGGGAGACCCTACAATAGTTGGTGTATGCGCCGCAATTGGAGTAGGTAGAACAGCGCTTGGAGCATGGGCTTTACTCGGTTCAACCGTTGCTAAAGCTGTCATTGGGGGACCAGTAGGCATTGGATTGTTAGTAGCAACAGGTGCGTGTATTGGTTATACCGTTTATAGTAACTATTAACAGTACAGCATGTCTAAATTTTGATGGCAAAGTTGCAAACGTGGTTGTTTTTTTTATAAATCAGATGCTTCAAAATAGTAGCATTTGATGAGTCAAAATAAGTGTTTTCAAAACGAAATTGTTCAAAAACAAAGCGTTTGTAGCAAAACCCTAAAAATTTAGACATGTTATTATTGTAAAACACTATGGTTTGTGCAAATGAG
>NZ_JBBAKG010000041.1:0-50999 GCF_040403615.1 Haliscomenobacter sp.
TTAAAAAGAAATCTCCCCATCCAGTTTCGCCTTGCCTTCCAGGATATCCAGCATCGAATTTTCAACCGTTACTGTGTTGCCGTCGATTTTGGCATTGGCAATTTTGGTTTTTTTGACGCGGTTGGGCAGGTTGTAAATGGTTTTATATTTGGCGGTGCCCAAAAACATTTTCATCATTTCGAGGTCTTCTGCACCAGGAGCATTCTCAGCTTTTACGGCAGGCAAGCGGGTCAGCGATTTTTTGGCCAACTTGAAAGCAACCGAAGTAGGAGCGAGGCCGTCGGTGGGCATGCCGCCCATGCTTCCAGCGCCTTCTTTCATTACTTTGCTCATGTTTTTGAAGAAAAACTCGATGTCTTCAATTTTGTCAAAGTTGAGCTTCATTTGCACCAGGAGCTTTTTGTCCTTATCGCTCATCTTCATGTTCATTTGCGCTTTTTTCCAAAAATCAGGGTTCCCTGTTTCGGCTTTCAGTTCAGCGGGCATATCTTTGAAGTAAATGGTGGTGTCTTTTTCCATTTTGTCCATGCCCAACTTTTTCTGGGCCTCTGCGTCAGCACCAGCTTGGTTCATCAAGTCCTTGAGTGAACCCAATTGTAGAATGGAACTCATATCGATGGTAAAAGTGTAAATTCCCGAGCCGTTTTTGTTCAGGGTCATTTCTTCTACGATGTCGATGCAACCCGTGAGCAAAACGCAAGAGGACAAGAGCAATCCAAAAATCAGTTTTTTCATGTTGTTTGGTTTGTAGTAGGTGCTTTTTTGTGCAACACCATTTTAATTTCTGCCAATAACGCTTAAAAATAATGTTTTTGATACAGAAATGCCGTTTGTTTAGACCGGAGTCAAAACTATATCGATTTTCATTCGTTTTCTTTTCTTCAAAACGCTTCCACACAGATGAATTCCATTACTACTTTAGGGGCTTTAAAAGCCAGTAATTATCAGCCAAAATCGGTAAAAGAAGAACTCCGCGCCAATTTGATCGACAAAATCAAAAACCGCGAAACCGTTTTTGAAGGAGTATTGGGGTTTGAAGACACTGTTTTGCCCGACATCGAGCGAGCAGTACTTTCCCGTCACAATATCTTGCTTTTGGGTTTGCGCGGTCAGGCCAAAACCCGAATCGCTCGTTTGTTGGTCAATTTATTGGATGAGTACATTCCCGTAGTTGCCGGCAGTGAACTCAACGATGATCCACTCAATCCGATCTCTCGTTTTGCCAAAGACCTGATTGCCGAAATGGGCGATGACACGCCTGTTGAATGGATGCACCGCAGCGAGCGCTACGTTGAAAAACTGGCCACGCCCGATGTAAGTGTTGCCGACTTGATTGGCGATGTTGACCCCATCAAGGCTGCCACCCTCAAGATGGCTTACTCTGATGAGCGCGTGATCCACTTTGGCTTGGTGCCGCGGGCACACCGCAGCATTTTTGTGATCAACGAATTGCCCGACTTACAGGCGCGGATTCAGGTATCGCTGTTCAATATCTTGCAGGAAGGTGACATCCAGATTCGGGGTTTCAAACTGCGCTTGCCGCTCGACATCCAATTCATGTTTACTGCCAACCCAGAAGATTACACCAACCGGGGCAGCATTATCACGCCGCTGAAAGACCGCATCGAAAGTCAGATCCTGACCCACTACCCAAAGACCATCGAGATTGCCCGCAGGATTACCCAGCAAGAGGCCAAGTTGACTGCCGCTCAGCGCAGCCAGATTGTAGTGCCTGATTTGTTGCAAATCGTGCTGGAAACAGTTGCTTTTGAAGCGCGGGACAGCGAGTTCGTCGATTCCAAAAGTGGGGTTTCGGCCCGTTTGACCATCTCGGGTTATGAAAACCTGGTGAGTACCGCCGAGCGCCGCTTGCTGATCAACGGCGAGAAAAATACAACCGCACGCCTAACCGATTTTTGGGGCGTGGTTCCTGCTATCACGGGCAAAGTGGAGTTGGTATACGAGGGCGAGCAAGAAGGGCCATACCTGGTGGCCATCAATTTGATGGGCAAGGCATTCAAAAAGCTTTTCTTAGATCATTTTCCTGACCCTGACAAACTGCGCAAAGGCCGCGACCGCGATCCATACGGTGTGATTCGTGCCTGGTTCAGCGGCGGACAGGCAGTGAATCTGATCAATGACATGAGCAACAAGGATTTTCATGCTGCATTGGAAAGTGTAGCAGGTTTGCGCAAATTCGTAGAAGCGACGTTGCCACAGCTCACAGGCGATGAAATTTATACGTACATGGAACTGGTGCTACACGGTTTGGCCGAGTTTCAGGTTGTCAGCAAGGATATGGTGGAGTCAAAAATGACTTTCCGCGATACCCTGGCAGATATGCTCAACGCGGACGATCTGTTCGATGAGGATGACAATTGAAAAACAGATATCGAAAGGCATTCCAGGGTTGGATGCCTTTCGATATCTGCATTTATTTAGATTTCGAGCAAATTCAACGATTAAATCCAATCCCCAATCTCCCATCCAAACTCCGGCGCCACCAACTCCGGCGCATGATGTGGCTTTTTGCGCGCATCGATGATCAGTGACCCTCGGCAGCCCCAATGCTTGTGTTCGGTAAAACTACCGACGCCGTAGAGGTCGTGCGATGGATTGGCACGCGTGAAAGTCACCCAAAGGAAATTGTTGAGGGTAGCGGCTACAAACTGCGGATCGTCGCACAATACCACCAAGGGAAAGCCTTCCAAGCCCTGCTGATTTTCCAGCGCTTTTGCCAGCAAATCCACTTCAGCATAAGATTCTGCTCCATTGAATTTAGGGCCACTGATGGCCAGTACTCCGGGCAGTGCCACTTGTGGACCATTGAAACCCCTTGGTAAATCTAAACCATTAGAGGGTAGGGTAGTGGCCAATTCGCGGCGTTTGTCGCCTCGACAAGCCATCACGACTTTGGAGCCAGCATTCCAGCCTGAGCCCGAGTAATCCAGCGTATCAATGGTCGTTTTGGTATGAAAATGCAAATCCCGGGTCCAATCTACCCGTTCCAGTACATGTCGGAAAAATGCGGCGATGTCGTGGCTGTCCAGTTCAGGATTGTCTTCTGCGGCTGCAATGATCAGGAATTTGGCCAAACTGGTTTGTCCAGAGCCCAGAATGTGGTTGGCTTGGGCCAGAATTTCTTCAGGTACGCGCTCGCGGAAGGGCATGTAGCGCTCGTTGCCGATGGCCAAAAGGAGTGGGTGTACCCCAGACGCATCCACTGCATGAATTTGTTTGATGCCCGGAAACTCTTGCGGAGTGAGCAGTTTGACAATCTTGTGGATGAGGTAACCAAAACTACTGTCTTCCATCGGTGGCCGGCCTACTACGCTGAAATGCCAAAGCGCATCCTTGCGGTGGTAAACCTTGTGGACGTCCATCACCGGAAAATCGTGGGTGAGGCTGTAATAGCCCAGGTGGTCGCCAAAAGGGCCTTCGGGCTTTTTCTCTCCCTTGCGGATGGTACCTGTGATCACAAAATCTGCATCCCCAGATAAGACGTATCCATCCTGCCAGGCATACCGAAAGCGCCGGCCAGCCAACATACCTGCAAAAGTCAGTTCTGACAAGCCCTCTGGCAAAGGCATAATCGCCGAAAATGCATGCGAAGGCGGACCGCCCACAAAAATCGAACAACGGAAATCCTCTTTGCTCTCATTGTATAAGGTGTGGTGCACGCCAATACCGCGGTGCAATTGATAATGCAGGCCAATTTCCTGGTTGGTGATGTATTCGTTGCCGTCCAACTGGATGCGGTACATCCCCAGATTGGATTCCATGATGTTGCGCGAGCCAGGTGGAAGACTAAAAACCTGGGGCATGGTCACAAAGGCTCCGCCATCCATGGGCCAGGATTTGATCAGGGGCAACTGATCAATGGTGGTTTCGCCCCATTGCACCGGAGTTTTACCCAGGCTGCGCATGGGCAAGGCACTCAATGCCGTGAAAGGAGCGGAAAGATAACGGGTCGGGTTTTTGAAAAAATTGGCCGGATCTGCCTTCAATTCAATGACCCGTTTGACCCTTTCAAGGGTATGCCGAAAAACGAAATCGGTACGCTCGTAGGTACCATATATATTGCTTACCGCTTGAAAGGGACTGCCCTTTACTTTTTCGAACAAGATAGCAGGCCCGCCCTGCTCAAAGATGCGCCGGTGGATCTCGGCCATTTCTAGGTTGGGGTCAACTTCTTTTTTAATGCGCAAAAGCTGACCGTGTTTTTCAAGGTCATTTACACAGGCACGCAGGCTGGAGTAACTCATGGATGCTTTGGTTTAAAATCTTTCGGGGAAACAAAAATAAGCAGGAAGAGTTTTGAAGCAATGCAAAGTGAGGATTAATCCAAAACCAAGCCAGAATAACGCAGGGATAACCAAGATTTGGATTCATATTGAAAAAAATTATTGACATGTGTAAATTACTTATTGGGTATGACGTTTTTTTCATAATTCCTTTTTACCTTTCGCCTTCCAAACAAGAATAAACAAAAACAACGATATGCAGCAGTACCATACACTGCTTCATCACATCCTGAAAAATGGATCGCGAAAGCATGACCGTACGGGTACAGGCACCATCAGTGTTTTTGGTTATCAAATGAGGTTTGACCTCAACCAAGGATTCCCACTCATCACCACGAAGAAAGTCCACGTCAAGTCGATTATCCACGAGCTATTGTGGTTTCTCAAAGGAGATACCAATATTCAATACCTTGTGCGCAATGGCGTAGGCATTTGGAACGAATGGCCTTTTCAGTTTTGGTTGCAAAACCATTTTCCTGATTTGGCCAAAGAAAAGTACAGCCCAGCCTGGAAAGACAAGTTGGGTGAATTTGTGGAGCGCATCAAAACGGATGATGACTTTGCTGCCCAATGGGGAAACCTGGGGCCGGTATATGGCCAGCAATGGCGCAATTTTGAAGGAGTGGATCAAATTGTACAAGTAGTAAATGACATTCGCATCAACCCAGACTCCCGGCGTTTGCTGGTCTCAGCCTGGAACCCCAAAGACATCCCCGTGATGGTCAAGTCGGGCTTGCCGCCATGTCATGCTTTGTTTCAATTTTATGTTGCAGACGGCAAACTCTCCTGCCAACTGTACCAGCGTTCTGCCGATGTGTTTCTCGGCGTTCCTTTCAATATTGCTTCCTATGCCTTGCTCACGTTGATGATGGCACAAGTTTGTGGCCTTCAGCCAGGAGAATTCATCCACTCTTTTGGCGATGCCCATTTGTACCTCAATCACCAGGAGCAAGCAGCGATTCAACTTTCCCGTGAACCGCGCCCACTTCCCAAAATGACACTCAATCCTCAGGTTTTGGAAATCTTTGATTTTCAATTTGAAGATTTCACCCTCAGCGATTACAATCCATACCCCGCAATAAAAGCAGAGGTATCTGTCTGATTCAAGGGGAAATTGATTTATTTAGAGCTGATCTAAATAGCTTACAGTTTCCTCAAAAGTTTGTTAAAAAGATATAGCTAATCATATCTTTGCGCTGACTGAAAAATGACAGTTTAGACAATCTTGTTATACTAGGTTATAAAACGCAAGTACGATGATATTTAAGTCTCTGACTAGCCGAGTACTGCTCATTGCAACTCTGATGTTTGGCACTGTGGCCATGTTCGGCCAAGGTGCAGCAAAGGGCGATGACAAGGCGGGGAAAACCCTCTTTCAAAATAATTGTGCTTCTTGTCACAACAAGAACATGAAACAAGACCTCACCGGTCCAGCTCTGGGTGGGGTTGAAGAACGTTGGGCCGCTTATCCACGCACAGATTTGTACAAGTGGATACGCAACTCTCAATCCATGGTCAACAGCCACCCACGCGCCAAAGAATTGTGGGCCAAGTGGCAACCAACCGTGATGAACAGCTTCAATGCCTTGAGCGATCAAGACATTGACAACATTCTTACCTACATCCAGTGTATGTACGATGGTTCTTGTGACCCTGCTGCCGCTGGTGTTGTCGGTATTGCTGCCGCGGGACCAGAGAAGCCAAAGAGCAACACGCTGCTGTTTATTTTACTGGCAGGCATTTTGGGTATTTTCGCGGTAGTGCTTGCGCGGATCCTTTCCAACCTCAACTACATGTTGGCTGTAAAAGATGGCCAAGCTGCCCAGCGTCAATCCATGAAGCAAATTTTGCTCAGCAAAGGGGTAATCGCTTTTGTATTGTTTGCTGCGGTTGTTTTAGGTGGCTACACTACGGTCAACAAAGCCGTTGCACTAGGACGCCAACAAGGTTACCAGCCAGAACAGCCCATCAAATTCTCGCATGTTACGCACGCAGGAGTTCACAAGATCAATTGCAACTATTGTCACGATAGCGCACGCCGCAGCAAACATTCCTCGATTCCTGGGGGTAATACTTGTATGAACTGCCACCGTGCCATCAAAGTTGGTTCAAAATATGGTACTGCTGAATTGACAAAAATCTACGCATCGGTAGGTTACGATCCTAAAGCAGACAAATACATTGAGAATTACGAGAATCTTTCTGAAGCTCAGATTCAGTCCAAGTTTACAGCCTGGATTGAAGACAATGCGATCCAAGCCGGAAAATCTCCTGATGCGGCCATCAAAGAAGGTGCAGAACAATGGGAAGCCATCAAAGAATCCCTGACTGATGCCAAAACTGGCGACAGCAAGATTCAAGGCCCAGTAGAATGGGTGCGTATTCACAACCTGCCTGACCACGTTTACTTCAACCACTCCCAGCACGTTTCAGTGGGTAAGGTAGAATGCCAAACTTGCCATGGTAAGGTCGAAGAAATGGAATTGCTACAGCAGCATGCGCCACTGTCTATGGGTTGGTGTATCAACTGTCACCGTCAAACGGAGGTTAAATTTGCAGACAATGGCTACTACAACAGCTACTACGCTAAGTACCACCGGGAACTGCAAGAAGGCACCCGTAAGAAAGTCACAGTTGAAGACGTTGGTGGCCTGGAATGCCAAAAATGTCATTATTAACCCGCGACTTTTGTCGTGGATTTATGCGATAACGCCCACGCCAGCATAGTGGGAATTCGGATAACCATACGCATCAACTCAGATGAAAAATCAAAATAATGAAATCTGGATCGGTACTGATCAAATTGCCAACGATCCGATTTACAACGAAATAACCAGTCAGGAGTTTTACGAGCGGCCATTATCTGAACATTTGGTCGAAGATAAAGCGATGGAACTGAATGCCAATCGCCGTGACTTTTTGAAGTACATGGGTTTTGGTTTGGGAGCAGCCACCATTGCTGCTAGTTGCGATATTCCAATCAGAAAGGCTATTTCGTATGTAACCAAGCCTGACGAAATCGTTCCAGGAGTAGCTACCTATTATGCTTCTTCTTTTGTAAATGCTGGTGATTATTGCGCAATTTTGGTGAAGACCCGCGAAGGTCGCCCCATCAAAATTGAAGGCAATACGCTTTCCAGCGTTACCAAAGGTGGAACCAGCGCACGTGCTCAAGCCAGTGTATTGAGTTTGTACGATTCAAATCGTTTTGATGGCCCTTACCGCATCAAAGGTGGTAAAGTAGATCGTGCAGATGCGCGCTTCGGCAAAGGCCCTTCTCAAGCAGCCATCGACAAAGAAATCACGGCCAAATTGAACAGCGGTAGCCGCGTTCGCATTGTAGCTCCAACTATCATGAGCCCAATGACGAAGCAGGCCATTGCTGATTTTAAGGCCACTTATGCCAATACAGAAGAAGTAATTTACGATCCATCTTCCAGCTCGGCTTTGTTGCAAGCAAACGAGCAATGTTTTGGAAATGCTACAGTTCCTGCTTACCGCTTCGACAAAGCCGAAGTGATTGTAGGTTTCGATTGCGACTTTTTGGGTACCTGGGTTTCGCCAACCGAGTTTGCAAGCCAGTACATCCAAAACCGCAAAATCAAAGATTTAAAGCAAACCAAAATGTCTCGCCATTATCAGGTAGAGGCACATTTGAGTTTGACCGGCTCTAACGCTGATAACCGGATTTTGGTTAAACCATCTCACCAGGGCGCTGCGATCGTTGCATTGTACAACGAAGTTGCTGGTTTGACTGGCGGAACCAAAGTATCTGGCCCTGCGCTTCCTGCTGAAACTGCGGCCAAGTTCAAGGCAGTTGCCAAAGAACTGGTAGCTGCCAATGGCAAAGCACTGGTGGTTTCGGGTTCCAACAATACCGGAGAGCAAGTACTGGTAAACGCACTGAATGCGATGTTGGATTCGTATGGCAATACCATTTCATTTGCCAATGCTTCTAACCAACGCCAAGGACAGGACAAAAACATCCAGAAGCTGATCCGCGAAATGGCAGGTGGCCAAGTGGATGCAGTGTTCTTCTTCGACGGTGTTAACCCTGCTTACGACCTTCCCAACAGCGACAAGTTCCTTGCAGCGGTAGCGAAAGTGAAACTCAAGGTTTCTCTGGCGCTTTCTCCTAACGAAACAGTATTGGCTTGCGATTATGTCGTACCAACCAATCATTACCTCGAAAGCTGGGGCGATGTGGAGCCTAAGCAAGGCCATTTCAGCTTGATTCAGCCTACTATTTCTCCTTTGTTCAAAACCCGTCAGGCAGAAGAATCTCTGTTGACCTGGGCGAAGAGCGAGAAATTGAGCAAGGATTCTGAGCATCCAATTTACGAATACCTGGCGGCTACATGGGAAGCCAACATCTTCCCAAAACAAAGCCGCTTCAATATTTTCCAAAACTTTTGGGACAGCACGTTGCACGATGGTATTTTTGAAGTCCCATCTGCTGAAGTTCCTGAATTTGGTTTCGGTGGCGATGTAAGTGCCGCTGCTGCCAAAGTACGCAAGCCTGCTGCTGAAGGTTTGGAAATCGCCTTCTTTGAAACAGTCAACCTGGGAGATGGCCGTTATGCCAACAACCCCTGGTTGCAGGAAATGCCAGATCCAGTTGCGCGCACCGTATGGGGCAACAACCTGGCTGTTCCACTTAAGTACGAAGGTGGCATTCGCTTCACTGCCCTGAACGACCTCAACCAACGCGAAATGTACGGTTCTGCCGATTTCGTAGAAGTGGAGGCCAAAGGCCAAAAAGTGAGCACTACTGCGGTACGTCAGTTTGGACAAATGTGGGATACAGTTGGTATGGCCATTGGTTATGGCCGTGAGTGCACTGGTTATCCAGGTCGCGCCATTGCCGACAAAGTTGGCGCCAACGTTTATCCAATGATGAGCATTGATGCGGATGGCAATACCCAGTACTACGCTGTAAGTGTCAAAGTATCAGAGTCGATTGGAAAAGACGAAGATTTTGCTTGCGTACAATACCACCACGGTATGGGTATGACGGGCAAAGACAAAGACGGCAAGCAAATCAAAGCAAGCAACGGCAAGGATTTGAACCTTGACGAACATACTTCTATGACCTTGGGCCCTGGTTACCAGGGCGGTATAGTTGATCGTTCCATCATCTACAAGGGCAATATCAAAGAATTGGCTGAGCTGGGTGAACACATCACTGAGAAGCGTACCGAGGCTCAATATTTGAATGAGCAAACCCTTTACCCATTTGACAAGTACGTAGCTGACCGCTACAGCCAGTCACAATGGTGGGCAATGCACGTTGACCTCAACGCCTGTATTGGTTGTGGCGCGTGTCAGATAGCTTGTGTAGCTGAAAACAACGTTCCTGTAGTTGGTAAATTTGAGGTGTCTCGTCACCACGAGATGTCCTGGCTGCGGATCGACCGTTACTTCTTTGGTGATTACGAAACACCAAACGTGGTATACCAACCGATGATGTGCCAGCACTGCGACAACGCACCTTGTGAAAACGTTTGTCCAGTAAACGCAACGAATCACAGTTCTGAAGGTTTGAACCAAATGTCTTACAACCGTTGTATCGGTACGCGCTATTGTGCAAACAACTGCCCTTATAAAGTGCGCCGGTTCAACTGGCTTGATTATACCGCTGCCGATCTTTTCCCAATCAACGAAAACCACCTCAACGCAGAAGAGCTGCCTTACACCGCAGACAACCTGATGCGGATGGTATTGAACCCGGATGTAACGGTTCGTTCTCGTGGGGTAATCGAAAAGTGTAGCTTCTGCGTACAGCGCATCCAGGAAGGTAAGCTGACTGCAAAGCGCGAAGGCCGCAAACTGAAGGAAAATGACATCAAGTCGGCTTGTCAAACCGCTTGTCCTACGGGAGCCATCATTTTTGGTGACCGCAACGACAAAACGGCTGAAGTAAGCAAGCGGATGGAGCATCCGTTGAATTACCTCGCATTGGAGGAAATCAACGTACAATCTTCAGTAAGCTACCAGGCAAGAGTGGTTAACCGCAACGAAGGACTTGACGCATAAAGTTGTTGAGCAGCTGGGGATTTATTCACTAGCTGCTCAACTTCTTAATTCAAATATAAGTAAGAACCTACAAGCCGCGATTTAAATCGTGGGATAAAAATAACATCATGAGTGGACACATTTCTCCAATACGGGAACCCTTAATCACGGGTGCAAAGACGTACCACCAAATTACGGAGGACATCTGCGGGCCTACCGAACGTACGCCTTCCTTTGCCTGGATGATTGCTTTCATTCTGGCCGTACTTGGGCTTGCTGTATACGTATTCTGCGTAACCTGGACCATTTGGGTAGGTATCGGTTCCTGGAACCTTAACCGTACAATCAACTGGGGTTGGGACATTACCAACTTCGTGTGGTGGGTCGGTATCGGTCACGCGGGTACGCTGATTTCAGCGATCTTGTTGCTGTTCCGTCAAAAATGGCGGACTGGTGTAAACCGTGCAGCAGAAGCGATGACCATCTTCGCGGTAATTTGCGCTGGCCAGTTTCCTTTGATCCACATGGGTCGCCTCTGGTTGGGCTTCTTTATCTTCCCTTATCCAAATACGCGTGGCCCGTTGTGGGTCAACTTCAACTCTCCACTGTTGTGGGACGTATTTGCGATCTCGACTTACTTTACGGTTTCTTTGTTGTTCTGGTATACGGGTTTGGTGCCTGACTTTGCCACGGTTCGTGACCGTGCATCGGGTTTCCGCCGCAAAATGTACGACTTTCTGGCCTTTGGCTGGACGGGTTCTGCCAAGCACTGGCAACGTTGGGAAAGTTTGTCGCTGATTTTGGCGGGTTTGTCCACTCCGCTGGTATTGTCGGTACACACCATCGTATCCTTTGACTTTGCTACTTCGGTTATTCCTGGATGGCACACCACCATCTTTCCTCCATACTTCGTTGCGGGTGCGATCTTCTCTGGTTTTGCCATGGTGCAAACCTTGATGATCATTACCCGTAAAGTGTTGAATCTGCAGGATTACATTACCCTGGAGCACATTGACAGTATGAACAAGGTGATCCTGGCAACGGGTAACATCGTAGGTGTTGCTTACCTCACCGAGTTGTTCATCTCCTGGTATTCTGGGTACATCTATGAACAATTTGCCTTTTACAACCGTTTGATGGGGCCTTACTATTGGTCATACATCGGGATGATGGCTTGTAATGTGATTTCTCCACAGATTTTCTGGAGCAAAAAACTGCGCAAAAACATTTCGATCACTTTTGCGATGTCGATTTTCATCAACATCGGGATGTGGTTTGAGCGTTTTGTAATCATCTCTACTACGTTGGCTCGTGATTATTTGCCATCTTCCTGGAGCTATTATTCTGCTAGCTGGGTAGAGGTTGGTCTTTTCGTTGGTACTTTGGGCTTGTTCTCTACATGTTTCCTTGCGTTCACCCGCCTGGCACCAGTAGTGGCCATTGCCGAAATCAAGAGTATCCTGAAAAACGCCGGCGACCAATATGTAGGTATGAAAAATGCGCAAAAGCATCATGTGCATGAATCTGTTGGCACTGATGGCGTTGCTGACGTTCATTAATTCAAACTCCAGGACATCTAAAAAAAGAAGTGTAATGACAAGATCTCCAAATAAAGATGTACTCTTTGGTCTTTATGATGACGAGACCAAGATTCTAGGTGCAGTAAATCAGGCCCGCGCTGCGCACTTGGACATATACGATGTGTTCACTCCATTTCCGGTTCACGGAATGGAAGATGCAATGGGTTTCACGGAAAGCCGGATTCACCAAGCGGGTTTCATATACGGTTTGATTGGTACACTTACCGCATTTCTGGGCATGACCTGGGTATTCACCAGCGATTGGCCCATCATTTTCGGTGGTAAACCTTACTGGGCTGTACCTGCATTCATTCCGGTTACTTTTGAGTTGACCGTACTTTTTGCCAGTATCGGTATGGTGGTTACTTTTTACACCATTTGTGGATTGGGGCCTGGGGTTTCAAACCCAACCCTGCACGACCGCATCACTGACGATAAGTTTTGTTTGGCTTTTGATATAACGGATGTTTCGGAAGATGAGAAATCCAAATTCAAGGCTTTCTTGCAAGCATCTGGTGCGGAAGAAATTGACCAAAAGCACATTTAACCCGGACTACCGGTCAATGTCTGAACCAAGGAAAATCAAGCAATGATGAAAAACTTTAAATATATTCTTTATTCAGTGGTGGCTGTTGGTTTGCTTTACTCGTGCACACCTGCGGGAGGTAACTTTGCTGGTACAGAATACATGCCAGATATGGCGCACTCTGTTGGTTACGAATCTCAATCTTTTGCCAATTACAAGCGCAACAACTGGGACAGTGCAAGCGTAATCAGTCGCAAGTTTTTGTCTCGCCCTTTGGATCCAGCAGAAGGAACCATTCCACGTGGATATGCTGGTTTCAGCTTTTCGGGCCCAGAAGCTTATGATTCAATCATGAACATCCTGAGAGGTGGCAATAAACTCAACGCGATTGCGGTACCCGTAAATGGCAAAGTGCCTTATCACTACACGGATACTGAAGAAGAACGCATCCGGGCCAGCAAAGCCATCGTGGGCAATCCATTCCCGATTACGGAGGCTGGTTTGGCCAAAGGCAAGGAACTTTACGAAATTTACTGCGGTATTTGCCATGGTGAAAATGGTGGAGGCCAAGGTTATTTGGTGCGTGATGCCAACCCTGCCAAGGGCGATTTGGGCGGCGTTTATCCCGCTGCTCCAGCCAATTTTTTACTGGATACCTTTTACATCTCTAACAACGGGCGGTTTTACCATGCCATCATGTACGGCAAAAACGTAATGGGAGGGTATATAGAGAAGTTGAGCTTTGAGGAGAGATGGCAAGTGATTCACCACATCCGTTCTTTGCAGGCAACTGCCAAGGGCTTGGTGTACAATGCCAGTGCGAATACACTGAATCCAAACTTTGGAATCCCTGCTGTATTGGTCAAAAAATCTGCGCCTGCTCCAAAATTGCTTTCTGCACCTGCTCCGGCGAGTGAAGTTGGCAAAACCAAGAGTGGTAAGTAATTGATGAAAACCCTTTTGAAGAAAACATAAATAACCGACGAGCAATGAACCAATTTACCTTTGAAGCCAAGCAAAAGACTTTCTTGCTCGGGTTTATCATACTCGGTCTGCTATGCCTGGTGTTGTCTTATTTTATTGACTCCGAACCCATGCATGTGCGTTTTTGGACTAACTACCTGCACAATACCGTGTTTTTCGCGGGAATTGCTGGTATCTCGATGTTCATTCTTGCCGCCTTTACCACTGCATGGGCAGGTTGGCATACGGGAATGAAACGCGTTTGGGAAGCATTTTCTTTGTTTTTGATACCAGCAATGGTTCTTTTCCTCCCCATCATCATCGGTATGTGGGGACAATTTCACCATTTGTACCACTGGGCTGATCCCCATGCGGTAGAAACGGATGCAATTCTTAAAGGAAAATCTAGTTTCTTGAACAAGTACTGGTATACCTTCGGAACCTTTATCATTTTGGGTGGCTGGGCTTACTTCGCATACAAAAACCGCAGTTTGTCGGTTGCTGAAGATGAAGATGGCCAGGGCGTAGCCGACAATTACTGGCACCACCGCAAAATGCGCATTTATGCCGCTATTTTCTTGCCCGTATTTGGTTTCACCAGTGCAGCAGTGTTGTGGCAGTGGGTTATGTCTGTCGATGCACATTGGTATTCTACCTTGTTTGCGTGGTACAGTGGCGCAAGCTTGTTCATTGCAGCAATGGCCATCACCATCTTGATGATGATTTACCTGAAGGGCCAGGGGTACTTTGAGCACATCACGTCCAACCACGTGCATGATTTGGGCAAGTACCTTTTTGCCATTAGTATTTTCTGGACTTACATGTGGTTCTCTCAGTATATGTTGATTTGGTACGCAAACATAGGGGAGGAAACCATCTATTATCGGATGCGTTTGGACAACTATCGGCCATTGTTTTTCGCCAATTTGATCATCAACTTTGTGTTGCCTTTCTTCATTCTGATGCGCAACGACAATAAGCGCAAATACGGGCCGATGGCTATTGCCGCTATTTTGACTTTGTTTGGCCACTGGTTGGATTTCTTCCTGATGATCAAACCAGGTGCTCGCCTTACTGCGATTGAAGCTGCTGCTGAACACGCTGCTGCCGGACATCATGGTGGAGAAGCTGCGCATGCAAGCGAGAAATTCCTGAGCTTTGCCATGGGATTCAGTATACCTGGACTATTGGAACTGGGGATTTTCCTCGGATTCCTGGCCGGATTTGTATATTTTGTATTCACTCGGCTTGGAAAAGCCAATTTGGTTCCACAGAATGATCCATACCTCGATGAGGCAATGCACCACTCTGTATGGCCATTTCCTGAAGATGGGCATGGTGCCCATGATGCACACCACTAATTTAGATCTATTCTAAAAAAGTAAAATGCATCCTTGAAGTGAGGTTCATCTTTGAATCTTAGTTGTAAATTTGATCTCGAAAAAAATCTGAAGGATAATGACTGCTTTGCTAGTATTTTTAAGTCTCATTTTGATCGTAGTAATTGCTATCCAAATTGGTAAAGTTACCGAATTGGCTGCAAAAATCCGAGGTGAGGAAGAAATGCAGGAGATCAACAATGGTAGGCAAGGCCTATACATGGTTGTATTTTTAGTTGCCTTTTTGGCAATTACAGCCTACACTGGGGCATTTTATAAAAACTATTATTTGGGCTACGGCCCAATGAAAGCAGCTTCCGCGCATGGTGGCAAGATTGACGATATGTTCAATCTTACTTTGATTGTATGCGGAATTGTTTTTGTGATCACCCAAATTTTGCTGTTTTACTTCGCCTGGAGATATTCCGGACGTCGCAACGCCAAGGCAAAATTTATCGCCCACGACAACAAACTTGAAATCATCTGGACAGCGATTCCTGCAGTAGTAATGGCGTTTCTGGTAATTCGCGGTTTGGATGCATGGAACTCCATCATGGCAGATATCCAGCCAGGCGATGATTATATGGAAATTGAAGCTACTGGCTTTCAGTTTGGTTGGGCACTGCGTTATCCGGGCCCCGACGGAAAGCTGGGAACCAAAAACTACAAACTGATCACTGGTGTAAACCCATTGGGTCAGGATTGGACCGACGAAAAAAACGTCGACGATTTCCATGCAGATGAATTGGTATTGCCTAAAGGCAAGAAAATTCGCGTGCGGATTACCTCCAAGGATGTATTGCACAACTTTTATCTGCCTCATTTCCGGGTGAAAATGGATGCCATTCCTGGTATTCCGACTTACTTCGTATTTGAGCCACAAAAAACCAATGAGGAGTTTCGCGAGGCTTTGCGCGACTACCCAGAATACCAGGTGCCTTCTGATCCAAAGGATCCCAATTCCAAGCCAAAATGGGAAGTATTCGATTATGAATTGGCTTGTGCAGAATTGTGTGGAAATAGCCACTTTGCGATGCGCAAAACGGTGAAAATCGTAGAGCCAGAAGCATATGAAATGTGGGCTGCCCAGCAAAAATCGTATTACTTGTCCAACATCCGCTTTAAGGATGAAGATCCAAACAAAGACAAGCTGTTTGGTGCTGAAATCGAAGCGCGCAAAGAAGAATTTACCGAAGCATTGGATAGCGCCTTGATGACTTCCAAAAAAACGGTTCAATTCAGCTATGTAACTTTCGCAACTGGTTCTGAAAAACTGACTGGTGTATCTCGCTATGAGCTGGACAACCTTATTGCGGCGATGAAGGAAAAGAAAGGACTGAAAGTACAATTGGCCGGACATACCGACGATGTAGGCGAAGATACTCAAAACCAGACGCTTTCCCAAAGAAGAGCTGATGCCGTCTTGAAGTACTTTGTTAGCAAAGGCGTTGATGTAAGCCGTTTGAATGCTAAAGGCTTTGGGGAAGCACAGCCTGTAGCAGCGAATGACAGTGATGATAACCGTGCCAAAAACCGCCGTACGGAGTTCCGTATTGTAGGTCAATAATAGCTTGATAATATTTGACTGGATAACTGGTTAAATAAAAAGAAGTGAATATGCTTAAATATTGAACCAAGTTGGTTCAATTGAGTTGTTATGGAAAAGTAACTCAAATTAAAATTTAGCATTGTAAACGTTTTTAAAACATTCAGCCGATGGCTCAAGTAGCAAACCATCCAACGACGCAAGAAGAAGAGCTGATTGAACAGCTGGGATATGATGATCATTTTCACGAGCATCATGAAGGTGACCGTTATCAGTCCAACTTCATCAATACTTATGTATTCAGCATGGACCACAAAATGATTGCCAAGCAATTCCTGATTACCGGGATGGTCTGGGCTGTGATTGGTGCGGGCATGTCTTTGATTTTTCGTTTGCAATTGGGTTTTCCAGAAGAAAGCATGGCATGGTTGAAACCACTGCTGGGCAAATGGATCATCATCAATGCAGAAACTGGAATGGGTACGCTTTCGCAAGATTTCTATTATGCGTTGGTAACCATGCACGGAACCATCCTGGTGTTTTTTGTATTGACAGCCGGCTTGTCTGGTACCTTTAGTAACCTGTTGATTCCATTACAGGTGGGAGCACGAGATATGGCTTCACCCTTTTTGAATATGCTTTCGTACTGGTTCTTTTTCATGTCAGGGATGATCATGTTTTTCTCCCTGTTTGTGAGCACTGGCCCATTTGCGGGTGGTTGGACCGCTTATCCACCCTTGAGCGCCTTGCCACAAGCTTCTGCTGGCTCTGGTGCCGGGATGACCTTGTGGTTGCTCAGCTTGGTGTTCTTCGTCGTATCGGTTTTATTGGGTGGTATCAACTACATCACTACAGTACTGAACATGCGTACCAAAGGGATGACCATGTGGCGCATGCCACTAACCATCTGGGCGTTCTTTGTAACGGCTATCATTGGTCTGTTGTCTTTCCCCGTATTGGTATCTGCTTTTATGCTGCTGATGTTTGACCGTGGCATGGGTACCAGCTTTTACTTGAGCGAGATTTATGTAGGTGGACAGGCGCTTGATCACGTAGGTGGCAGCCCGGTATTGTACCAACACTTGTTCTGGTTTCTGGGGCACCCTGAGGTATACATCATCATCTTGCCTGCGATGGGTTTGGTATCGGAAGTCCTTTCGGTACATGCACGTAAACCTATCTTTGGTTACAAAGCGATGGTATTCTCGATTTTGGCGATTGCATTCCTTTCCTTTATCGTGTGGGCACACCACATGTTTATGTCTGGTGTGAACCCCTTTATCTCAAACTTCTTCGTGGTCTTTACCTTGATCATTGCGGTACCCTCTGCAGTAAAAGTATTCAACTGGATTTCGACCATTTATGGTAGTAATTTCCGGTTCACTGCGGCGAGTATGTTTGCAATTGGTTTTGTATCCATGTTCATTTCGGGTGGTTTGACAGGTATCTTCCTGGGCAACTCGGCCATCGATATCCAACAGCACGATACTTATTTCGTAGTAGCGCACTTTCACATTGTAATGGGGGTTGCCGCCTTCTTCGGAATGTTTGCGGGTATCTACAACTGGTTTCCAAAAATGTATGGTCGTTTCATGAACGAAACCCTGGGTAAGATTCACTTCTGGGGTACGATGATTGGCGCTTATGCGATCTTTTGGCCCATGCACTACATTGGTATGGCTGGTGTACCTCGTCGTTACTACCGTTTTGATACTTTCGCTTCTTTCTCGCACTTCGATGATTTGAACAAATTCATTACGGTTGCTGCGATTGCTACTTTTGCATTTCAGATATTGTTTGTAGTCAATTTCTTCTACAGCATCTGGAAAGGCAAAAAAATGACTACACTTAACCCTTGGGGTGCATCAACTTTGGAGTGGACAACAGCGATTCATCCAGTACACGGAAACTGGTCTGGTAAAATTCCTACTGTACACCGTTGGGCATATGACTATGGCAAGGATGGCAAGGAGTTTGTATCTCAGATTACTCCTCTGGCAGAAGGCGAAGTTGCTGGAGACCACTAAGTACAGTCAATTGAAAGCGGCAAATGCGCCGGTTTTTACGATAATTTGATCTTTTCAAAATGAAGAAAGTACCAGAAAAGAAATTGACTGGTACTTTCTTGAATTTAATTTAAGATATTCCTGTGGCGGTAGAAACAGCAGTGGTAAAACCTTTGTCTGCTTTTTGGCAAAAGGTTGAAGATTTTAAATTACTGGTAAAATTGCGTTTGACCCTGACCGTGGTTTTTTCCTCAGTCATGGCTTATCTGATTGCCGTACCAGGCCCAGCTTCTGGGTTGAGTATTGGTATCCTTTGTTTGGGCGGATTTTTGGTGACTGCTGCGGCTAATATTCTCAATCAGGTTTTGGAGAAAGATTTCGACCGATTGATGAAACGTACAGCCAATCGCCCATTGGCTACTGGCAGGATGAAAGTGGCGGATGCCGTGTTGATGGCAGGATTAATGAGTATGGTAGGGATTACTGCACTGGCACTTTTTAATCCCTGGACTGCTTTCTTTGGAACATTGGCTTTGGTATCGTATGCCTTTTTGTACACCCCATTGAAGCGCATTTCCCCGATTGCAGTAGCAGTTGGCGCTATACCAGGAGCATTGCCTACTTTGATTGGTGCGGCGGCTGCTGAAGGGTACATTTCTGCTTTAGGGTTGACCTTGTTTACGATTCAATTCTTCTGGCAATTTCCCCATTTTTGGTCAATTGCCTGGTTGGGAAAAGAAGATTACGAACGTGCAGGATACAAATTGCTTCCTGGCCCTGAAGGGCAGAAAGAAAAATACACTGCGCTTCAGTCTTTTCTATATGCCCTGGTGCTTATTCCGGTAAGTTTTTTACCACTAAGTTTGGGCGTAGCAGATTGGATTGCGACGGTCTGTATAGTGGTTTCGAGCATCTTTTTTACGTGGTTGGGCTGGCGCCTGTACCGCAATAATGACCGCAAATCGGCTTTGCACTTGATGTTTTTCTCATTTGTGTATATTCCGCTTGTTTTAGGAGTTTTATTGGTGGATCAACTTTAATTTAAAAAATGATGGAAGGAGCCTTTTCCAATGTTTACGGTCGGAATAAGATACATCCTCAGTCTTTTGCACTGCTGGTTGCGTGCGGAAGTATTATGATGATGTTTGCTGCTTGGACGAGTGCCTATCTGGTGCGCCAAGCTGCTGGCAATTGGCTTGAATTCAGTTTGCCACAAGTATTTACGCTCAGTACGGTGATTATCCTGGCGAGCAGCATTACTTTGCACCTGTCTTATCGGGCTTTTTTGAATGGCAATGAGAAAGTATACCAATATGGTCTGGCAGCAACGTTGCTGTTAGGGATCACGTTTTTATTCACTCAATACCTGGGATGGTTGGCATTGTCGGGCATTGGTATCGAACTCAGTACGAACCCTTCCGGATCATTTGTATATGTGTTTTCATATGTGCATGCTGCTCACGTAGTTGGGGGTGTTACAGCCCTTGCCCTTGCAGTCATACATGCATTTTCGCTGGGTTTAAAGGTTACTCCAAAACGAAAACTTCGCTTTGAACTGACTTTAATCTATTGGCATTTTGTAGATTTGCTCTGGGTTTATCTATTTTTCTTTTTGATGACCCAAATGTAACAAAAACTAATTGTTGGAAATAAGCAAAATTCAGCTATCTAATGGCGAATACTGATACCGCACTTGAACATCATGTTCATGAACTTGACCACCAAGGTGATGATGCCTGGTCTGGAGCACAGTCTCCTTTTAAGGTAAGCTATGGCAAAATAATGATGTGGTACTTCCTTTTATCGGATGCCTTTACTTTTGCCGGCTTTTTGATTACTTATGGTGCCCTCCGCTTTAGTAGTCCTACCTGGCCTGTACCAGATTTTGTATTCTCTACCGACCCATTTGGCATATCAGACTATTTCGGAAAGGCACCATTGATTTTTGTAACCTTTATGTCTTTTTTGCTGATCATAAGTTCCGTAACCATGGTTCGTGGAGTACAGGAAGGGCACCGTGAAAACAAAAACGGAGTGTTGATTTGGATGGTTTTAACCATTTTTGGTGGTCTTGGCTTCTTGGGTTGCCAAGCTTGGGAGTGGACCAACCTGATTGGAAAAGAAAACATGTCTTTGACCCGCAATACCTTTGGTACACACACTGCTGAAGGCTATTATTTGGATCACGAAGGCAAAAAAAGTGCAGAAACCTTCCGTGAAGGCGAGAGTTATCTGATTCACCGCCATGCTCCAGGAGGTCACAGCGCCGAACATGGTGCTCAGCACGAATATAAGCAAGGTGATCAGGCTGGATACCTGTTGGATGAAAAAAGCTTTGTACACCGCAAATTTGTGTACACCGCTGGTGCTAAAAAAGGGGTAACACAGACAGAACAATTTGGTCCAGCAGCATTTGGTGCCTTGTTTTTCTTTATTACGGGTTTCCACGGTTTCCACGTATTTTCTGGGGTGGTATTTTTGACCATCATTGCGCTGAATGTAGCGAGTGGTGTATATGTTACCCGCAAGAATGGCTACGAAATGGTAGAAAAGATAGGTTTGTACTGGCACTTTGTAGACTTGGTATGGGTCTTTGTGTTTTTGGTATTCTATCTCCTTTAGAACTTTATGGTTGAACCTTTATAACTCTCGATAGATGTCAAATTTATCTTACGAAGAAAGCAAAAAACGCGTGCGTTACGGTCTGGTTCTCCTGGCAGTAGTCACGGGTATTGAAGTACTGATCTCCCTTTTTGGCAAAGGCTACATGATCAGCAGCTTGCAGGGAAACATTATTGTACTGGCAACCTGTGGTTTGCTGATTGCAGTATTGTCTTTGTACAAGGCATACTTCATCGTATACGAGTTCATGCACATGAAATACGAAGTAAAAGGATTAGCGATGAGTGTCGTTCTTCCAATGCTTTTGCTGGTTTGGGCAGTAATTGCTTTCTTTCAGGAAGGTAATGCCTGGAAAAGCCGTCGAGATGAAATTCAGCGACGAAATGCTTTGCCCGCAACTCCTGCCAAGCAAGGTAGCCTGTTGCCTCCACATACTTATCAAATGGATTGGAAAGGTTAATCTTTTCAAGGATGAACACAAAAGGCGGGTCAAAACCCGCCTTTTGTGTTTAGATGAAGCTTGTTTTGAAATACAAATGACAATGGCTTCCAAAACAATTCGCACTTTTGAATGTTTTGATAGCACAATTGAAAAACAGGATTGAATGAAAAAGTGGATTCAACCGCTGGTGCTTTTTGCGATGTTGATCGTAATGCCGGCACTGAGTTGGTACTACCTGAAAAAAGGCGAGCAGTACCAGGTCAAAATGCGCGCCGAATTAAAAGATTACGGCAAATTACCTTCCTTTACCCTTCCCAAACTATTGGATACAAACTCCATCAACCTTGCTACTGATCTGAGCAATAAGGTTGTCATTGCCAAAGTTTTGGATGCAAATGAACTGGAGTCTGACGATGATTTGCGTTTTGCGCTGGGCAGCCTACATACTCAATTTGACGAAAGAAGTGACCTTGTCTTTTTGCTGCACACCACCATACAAGATACAGGTAAGATAGGGGCTTTCCTTCGACAGAACAAAATGTCTGATCCTACTCAAGTTTTGGTTACAGGCAGCGATCCGAAACTGGTACAGGCTTACCATTTCCCAAAACCAGGCATGATGGCCATTGTTGACACCTTAGGTGTTATTCGCAGGTATTACAACTACCGGGATGGCAACGAAGTGCGTCGTTTGACGGAACACGTAACCGTATTGATGCACCGCGACAAGAACAATGACCCTTACTTGAACCGTGAAAAAGAGAAATAGCCATGGAAGCAAACGTACTATTGGAGAAAAAACTCAACAGAGTAGCTTGGGTAATTACTGTAGCCGTGCTGGGATTGGTGGTCATGATGCGGAGAGTAAAAATTCCGATGCCTGAAGGGGTTGATTTAGGCTTTCTGCCACCCTTTTATGCGACTTTGAATGCTTTGACGGCAATTGTATTGCTGGTCGCTTTGTATTTCATCAAGCAAAAAAAGATACAGCAGCACCGCAATGCTATTTATGTAGCGATTGCCTTGTCGTCACTTTTTTTGCTGTCCTATGTGGCCTACCATTTTACCACCCCGGAAACCTTGTTTGGCGATGCCAATCGTGATGGAGCGTTGAGTGAATTGGAAAAAGTAGCCATAGGCGGAACCCGCACCTTTTATTTGGTACTATTGCTCAGTCATGTTGCCTTGGCAGCAGGGATCTTTCCTTTTATCTTGTTTACCTTTATTCGGGCATACACCAACCAAATTGATCGCCACCGGAAGATGGCGCGTTGGGTATTCCCACTTTGGCTTTATGTGGCCATTACTGGCCCTATTTGCTACTTTATGCTGGTTCCTTATTACTAGCCTGACGCAAAAAATTACTTCCCGATTTTTTGAGAGGGTTTTGAATAGGAAGCTCACTTGAAATGAACCGTTCGACTTCCTATTCAAAACCCAAAATCGGGAAGTAAATTTTTCTGCTTTACTTAATTTCCTTAAATTTGAATAAAAATTGCCGATATGAACGCAAAACAATGCTTTAGAATTGGCTTGATCATAGCCATCTTGTTAGTGATCTGCTCCCCTTACCTGGATGCCCAATGCCCCATGTGCAAAATGGCCGTTGAAAGCAACCTGAAAGGTGGAGGAAATGCAGGAAGAGGCCTGAATGCGGGCATTCTTTACATGTTGGCTACCCCTTACTTATTGGTAGGTGGCTTGGCCTTTGTATGGTGGCGCAATCGCCGCAAAAACGCAGATCAGGAATAGAAGACGTAGAGACGCGAGACCTCGCATTCTTTGTATTAGCAGAGACGCGATTCATCGCGTCTCTGCAATTATTCTTTTTCTGGCTTTTCAGAACGATCGTAATGTAAAAAGCTGGAGTAAAACAGGGTTCCCCAACCCGTCAAAAGGCACAATCCTCCCAACGGAGTAATCGGACCAAGCCAACTGACAGATAGGTGATGCAATTCTTGGGTACTCAAGGCATACAGGGAACCAGAAAACACCGCCACTCCGACAGTAAAGGCCCAAGCGGATAAGCGAAGTATTTTCTTTCTACCAAAATGGCTTAAAATGGCAATCATTACGATCGCTATGGCATGGTAGAATTGATACCGAACCGCTGTTTCAAAGGTATCAAAACGCTGAGGGCTGAGATGGGGGCGAAGGCCGTGGGCGGCAAATGCACCCAGTGCCACGGCCAAAAAACCGAGCAGGCTCCCAATTCGAAGAAAAACATTTCTCATAGGAATAATCAGGAATTGTTGTGTCCGTAAAGATAAGTCAAAAACTGGGATTGCCAACGCTTTACGTTCACTCCTTCCTTCGGCTAATTTCAGGGCTAATCGTTCTATTTGTATGTAATGGATGTCAAGGTCCTTCACGCATTGAAGACTGTATCCCTGCAAATACTCTGGCAATTGTTCCTTTTGTTGATGTTCAGGGAAAAATGCCCTTCGATGATCAGGGTTGGCACAAGGCTTTGTTGCCATTGACAAAACAACAAACTGGCATTTTGTACCTCAATCGTGCTGCTGAAAACCTTCAAATAGTCCAGCTTGAAAATTATACTTTAACATCTACTACGGAATTAAGGGGTATTTCCATTCAACATTTTCGCCAGCGGAAAGACTCGGAAGAATGGTCTTTGGCGCAACTCAATGGCATTAATCTGCTGTCCAATCAAGCCTCTTTGGTGGAAGAAGCCATTTTGGATCTAAAAAATAGAAGATGCGCGGATTGGGTTGAGCCTTTTGCTCCCCATCAACTGCAATTCTTTTATCCCAAATTGGCCACTTTTTTAGGACTAAGCAAGAATGGATTAAGTGAAATAAGCGATAAGGTAGTTGTACAATTTGAACCTGTGGCAAAACAGCTTTCGGGGGAATTCTTTTTCAACCAGCACATTGCCGTCTATTCAACTTCCATCTTATCCTTCATTCCAGAAGATGTTTGTTCCTTTGAACCCTGGTGGTCTATTTCCCCAAAGTATGCATGGATCAACGCCTTATCGAAACAACAGCCTTTTCTCGCACAGATGGGGGACATTCAAGATCCTGAAACCTCCTGTATATTGCCCTTTGACAATGCTTATTTAGCTCAAAAAGCGCTCAAAATCCTTGCAGAACGCTTTGGTGCATTGCCCGCTATCCCTTACCAAACGTATACCATTCAGCCCGTATTGGATTTGGGTTTGAACGACTTAGGGATTCATCAAGCTGCATTGATGGCGATGGATCGATACCTAGTCATTGCTCCTTCTGCAAATATCCTGGAACGCTGGATTGATGCACTGTTGGTAGGCAATACGGTGCAGCAACACTTGAAAACTCCTGTCAAAGGATTATGGGTTCGCGTGAATCGGGATCGTGGTTTGGGGAAAGCAATAGCAACCCTTGACCAAAAATTGAGCCTTGGCCTTAATGTCCCAATCGTGTTTGAGCTCCAGGGAAATCTGCATCACGGCAAGTGGGATTTTTCGACAACCCATCCAATTTCTGAGCGTGGGAAAAAGGTACAAATGCTCTGGCAAACTGATCTTCCCACCGAAGAAGTTGTTCAAATTGCTGCCTTGGATCAATGGAACGGATGGTGCATGGAAACTCCTGATCATGCTTTGGTACTATTGGATCATCAAGGGAAAATGCGTTGGTCCAAAAAACTGGATGGCGCAATTAAAGGAAAAATTATTGAACAACCCTGGTTGAATCAACCCCAAAGTCATCTGTTTTTTGCCACTTCCACTTCCATTTACGGCTTGCAATCTACCGCAGAATCCCTTCCAGGATACCCCCTTTCTTTGCAGGTGTCGACCAGTTCTGGGATCACCATTGGCGGTCGGGATCAATTCCTGTTTTATGCATGTGCCGATGGTCGCATTTATGGTTTAAATGCCGATGGTAGCCCATTGAGTGGCTGGAATCCTGGCCCGAGAATCGGTAAGGTGACCCAGTCCCTGGAGTTTTTTCAATCTGCCACAGCAGATTATTTACTTGCGTTGACGGAGGAAGGCCAATTGCACGTATTGAATAGGGGAGGGCAGCCCCATTTTTCTCCCATCAAAATTAATGGGTCTAGCCCAAGCCCAGTCTATTGGCAATGGGATCAGCACAGCAAACGAATAGTCGTTGTAGATGGCGCCGGAAGAGCACGGGTTGTGGATGCCGATGGAGCAGGTTTTCCATTGGCCTTAACTTCTGGATTACAAGGTGAAACTCAGCTTTTTATGGTAGACCTGGTTGGAGATGCACGGAAGGATTATCTAGCTGCTGCTGAAAACCAACTGTTTCTACACGCTTATCAACAGAAGGATTACAAGTTGGTGTTTCAAAAGAAATTTGATTCCAAAATTGGAGAAATTGAAATCCATAGCCGAGGTGGAAATGCCTTGATTTTCTTGAGCATCCCTGCCAAACATGAAGTGTGGGCCTTGGATGTCAATGGCAAAATTTTGCCCGGTTTTCCGGTAGCTGGAGATAAATTTACTTACTTGAATTCAGCCGAAATCTTGATCACGACGATCGACAATCGTGCTTTCGGTTATGCTAAGTCTGACGCAAAAAATTACTAATTGGTAACTACTCTGCCCACTCTCTTTTTGATGGTTTCGAACAACACATAGGGATTGAAGGGTTTGGGTATAAAGTCATCCATTCCACAGTTTTTGATGTCAACCTGGGTCTCATAGGAGGATGACGCAGTAAGCGCAATAATCGGAATTACCGAATTGAAACGCCTGATCCGGGTAGTAGCGGTTATGCCATCCATGACCGGCATTTGCAAATCCATCAGAATAATGTCATACTCATTTTGTTCGCACATTTCAATGGCGATTTTGCCATTTTCAGCCAAATCCACTTCCGCTTTCCAGTTGGTCAGCATGGTTTTGGCCATAATGCTGTTGATGTACATGTCTTCTACCAACAAGATTTTTATGCCCGACAAGTCATGAGAAAGTTTGGGTTTTGAACCTAAAAGGACGGTTTCTTCTTCTGGACATTTCCCAAAATCGATAGAAAAGGTAAATTCTGAACCTTTACCCAATTCACTTTCAACGGAAATCGTTTTGCCTTGCAGTTCCAATAATTTACTCACGATTGAAAGCCCTAGGCCTGATCCACCATATTGGCGGTCAATTTCGGAATTGGCTTGAGTAAAACGTTCAAAAATAATCTGCTTGGCATCTGGAGCAATACCGATTCCAGAATCTTTGACCGTAAACTGAATAGTGTGAAAATCTTCGCTTTCGCTGAGCTTATTGATCTCAATTTTTATTTGTCCGCGATGCGTAAATTTAATGGCATTGGAAATCAGGTTGTTCAGAATTTGGCTTAAACGAACTTCATCCCCCAAAACCATTTCTGGCAATTCATCATCCAACATGACGCTGATTTTGTTTTCGCGCTCATTGGCCTTAAACATATTGGCCAGCTTGATCTCATGGATGAGGGTTTTGATGTTGATCTTGTTGTGCAAAAAGTCGATTTTGCCTTCTTCAATTTTTGAGAAATCCAGGATGTCGTTGACTAGGTTCAACAGATTTTGAGAAGAAACATTGACTGCTTGAATGTATTCCTCTTGACCAGGCAAGTGCTCTTCTGTTGTCAAAAGGTGAATAAAACCGATAATTGCATTCAGCGGAGTTCGAATCTCATGACTCATTACCGAAAGGAAATTGCTTTTTGCCTTTGACGAAGATTCGGCAATTTCTTTGGCTTTTAGCAGCTCTTCTTCCAAAATTTTGGTCTTGACAATCTGTTGCTCCAAAAATTGAATTACATCCAGCAATTCTTCACCATGATCTTCACTTTGGGTATTCGCATCAAGTGCCAAAGTGACTGCTTTGATTTTTGAAATGGACTGTTGCTTTAGTTCATTTTCCCTGCGCAGATCATTCAATAGCTCTTGGTATTCTTTTTCGCTGACTTCAAAGGCATGCTCCGTTAGCCGCTTATCTCGTTCCATCGAGTAATAATGGCTGGAGATAGCTTGTAAAAAAACATCAAAATTAGGGTCAACAGGTGCTGGACCATTGAAATGTTTTTGGAGCTGGGCTGCTAACGTAAGATGCATGTCCATGGTTAAAATGGCGAATTAGAGATTTTCATAAAATCCAGTAATCGTCATGGTTTGATTGTGCAATTCACAACGGCCACTGGGGTTGTAAGGGGATAGCTCTCCATAAGAATAAAATCCAGTGATGGCAGTGGTTTCCCCCAGGATTGATCGGGCTGCCCAAACTTCTTCCTCGGTTCGGGTTTGCAAAACCAATTTGCGGCCTACACAACTCACCAGAATGGCCAAATCTATTTGATTGTGAACCGCCTTATTCATCACCTGACGAGCTGATTCAGCCGATGCCTCAGTTAATTTATCAAAGTTGGCTTTCATCAACCTCACGGTTGCTGCTTCGGGCATGTTTCCTGCAAAGGTCATGCTTTTTTGATCCTCATCAATGGTCAAAATAGTTCGAACGAGCTTTTGATCGCTATCCGTTGTTTTGATGGAAATAGGAAAGAGAAGTGCAGATCCCGGCAGTTCATTTGAAAAGGGACCCAGGTATTCTTTGTACAAATCTAAGGCATTTTTTCCATCAATTTCATATAGTACGTTTTTGTCTGATTTGGTGATGATCCGATCCCGACCAAATTCATCCCACCCCCCCAAAGAACTATGATAAACTTCAAGTGCATCGCCGTAAAAACCAACAGCGATTATATTTCCTTCTCCAACCGCATCATTTAACCCGGTGAGGGTACTCCCAAAATTACTGCCATCGCCGGCAAGTCCTCCACTAATGGTTACACCTATGTTGTTTTCGGAATTCAAGCCGGCAATCAAGTCACTGCCGTTCACTAAAGTACCATCCGAAACGAGGAAAATACTTTTTAATCCTAGATTGTTCAATGAATTAAACAAATGCTTGCCTGCTTCAAAACTATTGGGGTATTCTTGGATTTTGATCAATTTGCTTTGCGTACGCGTAGAAGCAAACGAAATGGCGGTAATGCAAAGCGAATCATCCAATACCTGATTCTCCATGATTTCACCTGCTGTAGAAGCATAAACGATATCCGCATCTGGATACTTTTGTCGGATCTTTAAGCGCATGACATCATCCGCAATCAAATGTTTAGCACCAAAGACGAGCGCCATGCCAACATTGGTTACATCGGCATTTGAATTTCCATTAATGGGAATCCATTCGTTGGAAGCAAGAATGAACTGTTGCGTTTTCATAATTTTAGGTAGTAAGTACAGTGTTTGAAATATAAGCTATAATAAGTCCTTAAGATACGATACAATTGGTAGAATGACAAATATAGAGGATTTTTTTTGAATGTGTAATTACTCCTTTTTCATTTAAATGTGGCGTAATTATTGTTTATTCACAAAAAAAGCTGGACAATGTTCAATCGCCCAGCTTTTTTATGATGATTTAGAATCCATTAAGCAGGCACAGCCTGAATGGCCTCTATCTTCATAGTCCGTTGTTTCATCAATTCGACAATCTCTTCTTTCGACTTGAAGGTGCCGTTGAAGTTGACCACATGATCGGCCAGTTTATCGTACTTTTTCTGCATCAACAGGATGAAAACACGGAGGAAATCCAGGTTTTCAAACACCAAAGCCTTGTTTTCTGCATACTCATTTTGATGTTGCAACAAGTGATTGGGGTGCTCCGTCCAGTGCATGTGCGGGAAAATGTGGTGGCTGATGTGATAGCCATCGTTCCAACATTTGTGGTTGTAGAAGTGGTTGATACAAGTTCCACTGTTTTTGTAAGGATTTTCTGGATCCTCAGCATCTACAAAACAGTGCTGTGACCAGTTGCCCAACATGGCTACTACCCGAAATACGATCAATGGGAAAATAAACGCAAAGAAGGTAGCAGTGAAGTTGACAAAGCAAAGTACAATCACCATCGTATAAAACGCAATTTCACCAGCAAGGATGCGGTTCATGAAAAACTTGCGGTTCTTGGTACGGTGGTAGAGGTACAATTCGTATACGCCAAACAGTAGGAAGCGAGTCACGTATTTGCGGAAATCGCGCATGTCATCTCGTTGGAATTGCAGCGTGGAGCTACCATCGGTTTCCATGTTATTTTCGGCGTGGTGCATGCCAATGTGGTGTGCGCGGTAGGTCTCTGGCGTATGACCAAACAAGGGCGCCAGACACCAGGGCAAATAGTTGTTCAACGCCTCGTATTCCTTTTTGAACAAAGGCCGGTGGATGGCGCAATGCAACATTAAACCAAATGGCCCTTTGAAATACAGGTGGTTGAGGTAAAAATGAGCCACAAAAACCAGTCCCCAAACCCAACCATGCGTAAAAAACAGCAAGACAGTCAGTGGAAGCAAAGTCAATGTGATTTTGGCGGTAAGCTGCATGAGTGGTAAATCCCTAGAATCCTTAAGCAAGCTTACCCAGAAGCGATCCAGAAAATTCAATGGCTTTACTGCGCTCATTGGATCCTGAATGGTAATTTGTGCAAAATCTCTCATTAAAATACTGATTTTTAGACGTAAGTGGAAGTTCATTAAAAGAGCATGAAGTAGAATTTCAAACACACTCTTGGGGAATCATTACCAAATTAAAAGCCGAAAGATAAACATAAACAACGGCTTCCCCTACTTAAATCCCACCAAACCGCTGGTACACGTCATTTGGATTAAAGTCGCTCATCTGAACGTAGAAATTTGGTTTTGGGGCTTTGCTTTTCGAATACCTGAATCAATTTGAACACTGCTGGAATTTGAAGGTTTAGCCGTTCGGCAATACTTGCCGGGATGTTTTGCCGGCTGAATGGCGCAGTAAGGGTGTATTGCACGCCTTGGCCAATCTGGCGACCGTACTTGTAATCGTAGGTAAAGCGGGTGCCATCGGGTTCAAGCCCAACTCCGGGCAGGCTGGTGTTGGGTACGCTGATGAAAAATTCGCTGTTTTGCAGACTCCCCGCTGAATTGGTCAATTTTTCAGCCTGGAGATGGGCATACAATTCCCGAGCTGTATTGACCGAAGGATCAACCAGCGTGATTTCTTTGGCCAACAATTTGCGGTAGCGGTATCTGCCTTTTTCTTTGTACTCCCGGAGTTCTGAGAGTACCTGCTGGATGGTTTGCGTCATGTAAGGATAGTGGGTACAGCCCAGGATCATGGCTTTCATGGGCTCAACTTCGGGGTTGCTTAGCATTTGTTCCAGCAGGGTTACGAGGTGGTACCGTACATAGTTTTCAGCAGAGTTGATTTGCAGGTCGCCACAATCATCTACCCGTTTGGCATCGCACAGCATTTTATAGGCACTGAAATCGAAATTGTAAATTTTCATCAATTGCCGGTCAATTTTCAGGCTGGCTTCGGTTTTAACATTCGGCCCGCGGTAAATGGGGCGTACTGCAACCGCCTTTTTATCAATATAATTCAATTCTTCATCAATGGCCTCGGCCAAACCCACGCCTCCTTGACTGAACACCTGGATGTTGCCGCTATAGCCCAATTCTTTTTTGTAACGTTCAATGGCGCGCTTGTAGCCACCTGATGCAACCGTGCCTGCAGTAGCAAACACGCCGATGGTACCATTTTCGTCCTTTTTAAACAACTCCAACGCCCCGCGAGATCCTGCATCGATGACCCCAATCACTTTGATGTCTGATTTGGCTTCGCGCAGCATTTCTTCAATGTATTCTTTGCCGTAAGCGGTTGCGGTATTGCACGCAATCACCAGCGCCTTAATGGGTTTTTTATCTGTTGAGAGGGTGGTATTCTGGTAGTATTTGTTGCCCAACATGAATTGGGCATCTTTGAGAATGAGTTCTTTCAAAAAATCGGTTTTGCCCACCGAAGAATAATTCCCGTAAGGCATGTTGGCCTGATCTGCGAGGTAGATGAAATCTTCGGTAGAAAAATCTTTGACTCCATCTTGTCCTTTTGCGCCAGTCTGGTTGTTGTATTCGTCAAAACGCACAATGGCATCAAATACAGTCAACCCACCTGTGCCTGAATCAAATACGCCGATGGGGAGTGCAGCATCCTTGCGCGGATAATTTGCAAAATCGATGTAGTGGTAATCAGCAGGATCGCGTAAGATGCTGTTTTTGATGTCTTTTTGGGCGTGTGCTACAAAACAAAACAGAATACTCGTGATAAGCAAATAAAAATATTTCATGGTTTAGACAGGTTTGGTACTTTTGTAAAATTAATTCTTTTTAAGAAAAGAACAGATTATTTGTTTTTCTTGATTGTTTGTTTTAAGTTTGAAATTAGATTTAGATTGTCCTTGTATAATCAATTATTTGTTTTAAATTGCACTATGTTAGGGTTTAATTATAAAAAAGCGGTACAGATTCTTAACTACTTTGCCAAAAACGAGGGAGGTCAAATCAATAAAATGAAAGCCCTTAAATTGATTTGGCTTGCCGATCGTTTGCATATACGAAAATATGGCCGACCAATAGTCAATGATGTATATTTTGCAATGAGATTTGGCCCCGTACCTTCAAACACCAAAGACCTTATTGAAGCTTCTGAATTCCTTTCTGATGAGGAGTTGTCATATCGGAATAATTTTATAGAGTTGATTGATCAGCAACAACGATTTTATAAATCAATTAATAATATTGATGCAAATGTTTTTTCAAAATCTGATTGTGAGTGTATTAAAAATGTAGCACTTCAATTTGCAAAAAAAGAGCCTTTTCAATTATCAGATATCTCTCATCATTATCCTGAATGGACAAAATTTGAAAGTATGCTCAATAATGGAGAGAGTTCTAGGTTTCAAATGGAATATGAAGACTTTTTCGGAAACCCAATAAATTCGAATGATTCTATATTTGAAGAGGAAGAAGGTTTATTGGATCTTGCTAAAGAAATTTATTTGGAAAATAAATACATTGCTCAAGCTTTATGAAATTACCCTTACCTTTATTTCAACAAGGAATACAGGCAGGGAAAATATATTACTTCTCTTCTGCTGAAATTTCTCCAATCCCCCATTTCTTTATTTGTATCGCTCGAAGTGAGAACGAAGTGGTGTTTTTAGTGTGCTGTACTTCTCAGTTTGAAAAAAGGCGTAAGTTTATAGAAATGCGAAATTTACCTTATTCAACTTTGGTATGGGTTAAGCCAAACGAAGAAAATGGCCTTGAAAAGGATACTTTTGTAGATTGCAATTCAGCTCCATTGGAGTATTCTATTGAAAATTTATCTCATCGATATGATTCTGGAAACTTGGAATTTAAAGGTGAAGTTACGGCTTCAGTTTTGGAACAAATAAAAATTGGCCTCCTTGATAGCCCTTTGATTGAAGAAAATCTCAAGGAGGCTCTTAAATATCTTATTCCTTAAATCCAGGTCCTTTTACAAATCTCCCGGCTGCTTTGCCCGTGGGTTCGCCCTTGTCCAAAACCTGAATGCCATTGACAAATACATGCTGCACACCCACTGAATACTGGTGCGGTTTGTCAAAAGTGGCCTTGTCGCCAATGGTTTTGGGGTCAAAAACCACAATGTCTGCAAAATAACCTGGTGCCAGCATGCCGCGTTTTTTGATTTTGAGGTTGCTACAAGGCAACGCACTCAGGCGACGGACTGCTTCTTGCAGGGTGATCACCTTTTCTTCCCGCACGTATTTGCCCAGCAAACGGGCAAAATTGCCATAAGCACGTGGGTGCGTGCTTGATTTGAGAAAATCACCTTCAGCCGCCAGTGCCCCTGCATCTGAACCAAACGAAACATAGGGCAGCTCAATTTGTTTTTTGACATTGTCTTCCGACATCAGGAAATACACCGTTCCTACCCGGCTGCCATCCTGAATGACCAGGTCACAAGCGGTTTCTTCGGGGCTGGTGCCTCGAATTTTGCTGACAGCACCCAGCGTCATTCCAGTAAATTTTTTCAAAGAATCCGCCCGAAACTCTACCAGGAGAATGTTTTCAGGCGATCCAGCTGCGTAGTACAGGTTTTCCCAGTCCTGGGCGTTGGTTTTCATTTCGGCAATGACGCGTTTGCGTGAAACCGGGTCTTTCAGGCGTTTTACCCAGGCTTCGTAGCCGCCTTCTTGTGCCCAGGTGGGCATCGAGGCATCCAATCCCGTTGCGCCAGCCACATAATTGTACATGTCTGCGCTGATTTTCAAACCAGCTTTTTGAGCGCTGTCTATTTTGGCAATCACCCGATCCATTTTAGGCCAGTTGCTTTTGCCCGCCGCTTTGAGGTGGTAAATTTCTGCGGGGATCTTGGCTTCTTTCGCAATTTGCAATACTTCATCTACAGCTTCCAAAAGCTTGTTGCCTTCGCTGCGCATGTGGGTGATGTACATGCCGCCATATTGTGCGGCAACCCGACTCAGGGTGATCAGTTCTTCGGTAGAAGCATAAGCCGCAGGAGCATAAATCATGGATGAACCGATGCCTAAGGCCCCTTCTTCCATGGCTTCGCGAGCCAGCATTTGCATTTTGGTCAGTTCTTCAGGGGTAGGAGGGCGGTTTTCATAACCAATTTCATGGATGCGCAGGGTGGTTGCGCCTACAAAAGATGCCACATTGGGGGCTACTCCTTTTTTCTCCAAACCTTGCAGGTATTCGCCCAAGGTTGTCCAATCTACTTTGAATTTGACGTCGCCCTGGTAATCCCGGGCATCTTTTTTCATTTTGTCATTGAGCGGCCCCATCGACTCGCCTTCTCCCATCACTTCCAGGGTGATTCCTTGTTTGATGTCGCTTAAGCCTCGGCCATCTTTGATCAGACTGATTGTACCCCAACTCAACATGTTGACAAAGCCTGGACTAACTGCCATACCTTTGGCATCGACTTCGGTTTTGCCTTTGCCACTCACGGTTCCAATGGCAGCGATGGTATCGGCATTTACGGCAATATCGGCTTTGATGGGCGCTTTACCACTGCCGTCGTAAAGGGTGGCGTTGCGGATGACGAGGTCGTAAGTTGGCCCCGTTTGGCAGGAAAAAACCAGGCTAAGTAGGCAGACAAAACAGACAATTGAATATTTGATGGACATTGGCGAACGTTTTTGATTCACCAAAGTAGACAATTATCCAGGATTGGCAAAATTCAACTCACAAAGCTTTTGTCATCAAATAATTCACAAATACCAATCCTTTCCATTCTTTGCGGTTCTCTTTCTCCGTCAGGAAGCCATGCTGGTCAAAAAAAGGTTTGGCGGTAATGCTCACTTCGGAGTCGATTTTTGTAATCCCCAGTTCGCGGGCTTTTGCTTCCAGGATCGCCAAGAGGTCGGTGGCAATGCCTTCGTTTTGGTGCTTATCGTGTACGTAAAGATGATCCAGGTACCCTTCCGTAGTTAAGGAAATGAACCCCAACAATTCGGAGTCTTCGGTATCTGCTACCCAAAAATGCAAGCTTGAGATTTTGTCGAGCCAAAACTCTTGATCAAACGCAGCCTCTGCCCAGGCCTGGATGTGTTCTGGGCTGTAATCTTTGGCGTTTACATTGTTTACGGTGGAAAAAAACAAGCGGGTAATGCCCTCTAAATCGGCAGGAGTGGCTGGACGAATTTGCATGAAACCTAGTTTAGGCAACAAATATAAAAAAATAGCGGGGCCAATTCAGCCCCGCCCGATACTATTCGCTTATCTGCTCTGATAACTGAGCGCAGATTTATATTTTCCAGTATTTTCCCATTCTTTGATCTCATCCGCATGAAAGCGGTACATGTCAAAAAAAGTAGGAATGCACGAGCTAGCAATGGGGCTAGGTGCATTGAACAACACACAAATGGCTACTTTTTCTTTGCGGTCAAACGCCAACTCACTGCGATAGCCGTTGACGTAGCCGCCGTGGTAAATGAGGGTATCGGCCCCACAATCCAGCACCCGCCAGCCCAGGGCGTAGTAGGCATCGCGCATGGGCGACCAATGCGGGAAAACCCGGCGCTCGTTGCTGGTAGTAATCAATGGCGTAAAAACGTGATCCAGCGTAGAACTTTTGATGATGTCGGGGCGATTGCCCAGCAATACCTGTAGCCATTTGCCCATATCGTTGATGCTGGCATTGACTCCACCTGCGGCAGCCGTATTGTAGTACTTAGCGGTAATGTCCATGCGCCCACCCAGGTTATCGTGTGGGAACGCTTTGTCTTTGGTTTGCAACATTTCCCGGTAAGTGACCGAAGCGGTTTCCATCCCAGCAGGTTCAAAAATGCGGTCGCGCAACAGTTGTTGGTAAGTATGGTGCGTCGTGGTTTGCATCACTTCCTCGATCAGACTAAATACTGCATTTTGATAGTTGTACATTTTGCCCAATGGAGCCGCAGGGCGCACCCGGCGCAGTCTGGCCGCAATGTTGCGCAAAGTCCAGCCACCTTCCACTAAATCAGAATACGTATGATAAGGCATGCCAGTGGTGTGCGACAACAAATGCGTTATTGTGGCATTTTCGGTATGGTCTACTGTAGACAATTGAAAATCCGGATAGTACTTTTTTACGCGGTCATTCCAGCCAAAACGGCCTTCTTCCACCATAATACCACTCAATACACCTGCAAATCCTTTGGACAAGGATCCAATGCGGAAAACGGTGTTGACATCAACGGAATCGCGTACCCGAGCGTTTTTGATCCCCAGTCCACGCATGTACAAAATGGAAGTATCCTTAATAATTACCACCGCCGCACCCGGGGTTCGTGACCCTTTCATTGCAGATTTAAAAAATTGATCAAAACTGTTGATCAATTCTCGCGTGTGTGGATTCTCAAGATTTTCTGGTAGGTACTTGAGTTCGCGTTTTACTTCTGATACCTCTTTTTTTGCCCAAAAATAAGGGATTGCTAGCATTGCCACCAACGCCAAAAGCGTTTTACCACTCCATCGCATAATTGTATATTTTTTTGGTATTCATGGAATTAAAAAGAACAAAAAGGACTTTGAGGTTCAATTCCTCATTGGGTTTAAGGCTTATTTAACCTTATGGCGGTATAGATAGCTTTTACAGTAATGCTTACATAATGCAGCACAATCTAAAGGTTACAGCATATTGAACTTTTTTTTATAAGTTAGTTAAACGATCCGTTCAACACTTTATTGTCGATCCATCGAGTACTTTTGGCAAATTACCGACTGGAATAGTGATTCATTTGGTCGTACCAAGATTAGTACCTATTTTGACGCTTGCAACAGATTACAACCACTCACATGAGCCACAAATTTTACTTACCCTTACTATTGATATGTATCGGATTGTTTCTTTATGTTCAAGTTGAAGCCCAAGATACCGGAAAGAAGCAAAATTTCACCTTTTATGGTACTGTAAGCGATTCTGTAACACAGGAACCCATCACTGGCGCCGCCGTATTTATTCAAGAAAACCGAATCGGGACTTACACGGATAAAAAAGGATTCTATGGCATCCCTTCCCCTCCGGGAAAATACACCATCAGGATCAGTTACCTTGGGTACAAAGCCAAAATTTTGGAGATCAACATAGATAAAAACATCATTCTAGATATTCCCTTGTCTGTGGACGCTCAATTTTTGGAAGAGGTGACCGTAACCAGCAATAGACCCGAAGAAAACATCAAAAATACCGAATCGGGTATTGCCAAACTCAGCATCCGTAGCATCCGCAAAATTCCTGCCTTTATGGGGGAAATCGATGTGATACGCAGTTTGCAAATGTTGCCAGGCGTGAGCACTGTTGGCGAAGGCGCAACCGGAATCAACGTGCGGGGTGGCAGCATTGATCAAAACCTGGTGCTGATGGACGACGCACCAGTATACAACAGTTCGCACTTGTTTGGTTTCTTTTCCATTTTTAACCCCGATGCGGTGCGTGATGTCACCCTTTCTCGTGGGGGCATTTCCGCAGAGTACGGTGGTCGAATTTCTTCGGTGCTGGATGTAAAACTCAAAGACCCGGATCTCGAAAAATCGACCTTCTATGGCGGAATAGGCTTGATCTCCAGTCGCCTGGGGATAGAAACTCCTTTGATCAAAAATAAACTGGCAATTCTGCTTTCCACCCGAGCTTCGTTTAATGATTTTTTGTTCAAACTGGGGCCGGATAAAATAAAGAATACGGTGGCCAATTTTTATGACCTCACCGGTAAAATCTTGTTTAAACCTTCAGAGAAAACGCGACTTTCCTATACTTCTTATTACAGTTTCGATGCCTTTAAATTGCCTTCCGATTCCTTGAATACGGTCAATGTAAATGCTACATCGAGCACCTACAAGTATCGGACGTACAACCAATCTTTGCGGTTTAACTGGTTTTTTACAACCAAAACTTCCCTGACGCTTTCTGCGGTGCAAAGTGTATACAAAGCCAATACCAGTGTGCCAGATTCCAGTATTGCCTTCAACCTCAACTCCGGAATCCGCATGAGAGGGCTCAAGGCGAGATTCGTGTACGTTGGCGAAAAACATACTTCCTCGTTTGGATTGGAAAATAACCATTACCAAATCAACCCCAATCAACTGGAACCCGGGCCTTTTTCCAATGTTCTGCCAGTAAGTATTCCCAATGAGTTTGCCAATGAATCTGCAGCTTATGTGGAAAACGAATGGAAAATCAATCCTAATTTCTCGGTTTTGGCAGGATTGCGGTATTCCATTTTTCAGCGCATGGGGCCAGATAGTGTGTACACTTATGCACCGGGCGCTTTGCGCACAGAAGAGAACATCACGGGTTCGCAATATTTCAGCGACAAAGAAGTCTCCAAATCCTATTCGGGATTTGAACCCCGCTTGTCTTTGCGTTTTGGACTTGATGAAAACACCTCGATCAAAGCGAGCTACAACCGCATGCGGCAGTACGTTCAATTGATCTCAAATACCACTGCCGCCTTGCCTACTGCCCGTTGGACTACCAGTGATGTTAATATTCAACCGCAGATTGCCGATCAGGTTGCTTTGGGGATCTTCAAAAACCTACAACAGAACAAATGGGAGACTTCGGCAGAAATTTACTACCGCAAGTCACAGCAATTTCCAGATTACCGGGATTTGGCAGATCTGATTTTCTCAAAAGACCTGGAGCAACAGATTATTCAGGGCAATGGCCGGGCCTATGGCATCGAACTGATGGCCCGCAAGAATAGCGGATTTTTAACCGGTTGGATGACGTATACCTATGCCCGAACTCAAATCCAGATTGATCCCAAGTACAGCTCGATCCACAACTACACTGGCGCCTGGTATCCTGCCAATTACGACAAACCCCATACCTTCAATATGATGCTGAATTACCGTACCGCCATCAACGTTACTTTATCCGGCAACTTTACCTTGAGTACTGGGCGGCCTTCTACGTTCCCCTATGGCAGTTTTACGGTGAATGGCAATACCGTGCCCATTTTCCCCAATCGAAATTTGCAGCGCATTCCGAATTACCACCGCCTGGATTTGGCGTTGATTGTTGAGCCCAATCCCAATGTGATCCGCAAATGGAAAGGCACCTGGATTCTTTCGATCTACAATCTATACAGTAGGAAAAATGCCTATTCCATCTATTTTGATTTGAATCCGGCATTACAAACCAATTCCTACAAACTGTCCATCTTTGGATCTGCGTTTCCATCCCTTACTTATAATTTCAAATTTTAATCAGCTCATGAAATTGTTTACCCGTTTTTTGATAGTATGCCTGGGGCTTAGCATGTGCACTTGTATCAGTCCCTTTGTGGCTGATGTGCCCGAATCAGTGGATGGAATTTCGATTACTGCCAACCTGACCACCCAGAAAGGATTGCAAGAAGTACGCCTTTACCGTCCTGCTCCATTTACCAATAAAGGCCTTAATGTGCCCATTCCCAAGGCCCAGGTCTGGGTAATGGACAATCAGGGTCAGCGCTATGATTACGTCGACGATGCCATCAACAAGGGTTGGTACGTGCCCAAAGACCGAAATTTTGTAGCGCAGATTGGCAAAACCTATGTCTTGCATATCCTGACACCCGACCAGCAGAAATACGAATCCAACCCTGAAACGGTCAAAGAGGTTGCTTCAATTACCAAAGTATACAGCGAAGAAATCATTACCGATGATATTAAAATAGGAGCAGCGATTAGCGGCTATACGGTGCTTTTGGATACCAAAGACCCTGCGACCAAAGGCGATTATTACCGGTGGACTTATCTGCATTTTGAAGATTTGGTGTATTGTACTCAATTTTTTGGTGTACCCTATGGCCAACGCAGAGAAACCTTGGTTGGGCTTACCTGTTGCGAATTACCTTGCTGGGACATTGAGCGCTGCTTCATCAATTGTACCAACATTATGTCAGATGCCCTGATCAATGGAAAAAGCATTACCCGGCATCCCATCGTATCGATTCCCAATTGCGCCAAAGATTACTACATCGAAATCCAACAACGCTCCCTATCCAAGGAAGCATATGAATACTGGCGCACCGTGGATCAACTTTCCTCCAACAACGGTAGCCTTTTTGATACCGCTCCAGCAGCAGTGCGTGGTAATTTGAAATGTACGAGTGATCCAAAGGAAGCCGTGTTTGGCTTTTTTGAAGTATCAGATGTAAAAGAAAACGGCTTTTTCATCAATCGGACTCAAACCACTAAACCTGCCGTGTTTACCTGTGCTCCATACCCTGCCAACGCCAACCCCTTGGCTTGTGCGCCTTGTGTGGAAAGCGCAACCCGAACCAAAGTAAAACCAAAATACTGGATCAAATAAACCTGGCATAGCCCACTTTCTTGCTCATGATTCGTATCCAAACCTATCAATCCGAACATTGTCAGGGGATTATTGATTTGATACTGCCCATTCAGCAGATTGAATTTCAAGTGCCGATAACCCTGGAAGACCAACCCGATCTCTTGGAAATTCCTGCGGTGTACATGCATGGGAACGGCAATTTTTGGGTAGCCACCAATGGTGAAAATCAAATCGTCGGAACCATTGCCTTTATCGGTTTCGGTGGCAATCGGGTCGCCTTGCGCAAAATGTTTGTGGCCGCAGCTTACCGCGGAAAAACCTATGGCCTGGCACAACAATTGATGGATATGGGGATTGAATGGTGTCAGGAAAGACAAATCGAGAGCATGTGGTTGGGTACGGTTCCTAAATTGGAAGCCGCAGTCCGGTTTTACGAAAAAAATGGATTTGATAAAGTTGCCGCTGAAAATTTACCCCCTGAATTTCCTAGAATGGCGGTGGACACCCTCTTTTTCTGCAAATTCGTTTGAGTCGATTATCTTTGTAAGCGTTCGCACTTCTAAAAACTACCGCGAAAGCCCCGCAGCGTATGAAAGAAATTATTATTTTGGCCTTCATGATACTGACCACATCGTTTCTTGAAGCACAAACTCCTTCTATCAACAGCATTAGTCCACTGAGCAGCAGGGTGGGCAAATACCAGAAATTTGAAGCGATTGTAGACCTGAGTGCAGCTTTTTCCAATCCTTATGACTACGATCAAGTAGTGCTGAGTTGTGCATTTCTTTCTCCAAGCGGCAAAGTGGATACCGTGGACGGCTTTTTCATGCAGGACTTTTCCCTCAATACATACAATGGCAGTTTAAATCCAAACGAGAACGGCGCTTTTCGCATCCGGTTTTCGCCAACGGAAACAGGTGACTGGACTTTTAATCTACAAGTAAAAACGCCCACTGGAGAAAGTACCCTCAAATCGAGCAGTTTTGAATGCATTGACTCCCCAAATCCTGGATTCATTCGCAAAAACAACACCAATTATCTGTCCTTTGACAATGGCATGGGGTATATTCCTGTAGGCCAAAACCTCTGCTGGCAAAAAGAGAACCCGTACCTGGACTACAAAAAATGGCTGGGTTCGATGGCTGCGGCCAAAGCCAATTTCATGCGCTTGTGGTTGGCGCATTGGGGCTTGGGTCTGGAATGGCGAAATGGAAATGGGTTTGAAGGTTTGAAAAAATACCAGCAAAACAATGCGTTTTACATCGACTGGATGCTGGAAGAATGTGCCAATCAAGGCATCTACATGATGTTTTGTATGAATCACCACGGCCAGGTCTCGTCCAATGTAAATCCGAACTGGAGTGAAAACCCCTACAATGCCATCAACGGTGGCCCCTGCGTCCAAACCTGGAACTTCTTTGACCAGGATGCCGCCAAGGCACTTCACAAAAATCGCCTGCGCTACATCGTGGCTCGTTGGGGCTACAGTACCCAGATCATGGCCTGGGAGTTGTTCAACGAAGTGAGTTTTACAGATCAGTTTGCTACGCCTTCTGTACGCTCTGCCGTGCGCAACTGGCACGATGAAATGGCGCAATACCTCAAAAAACTGGATGCCCGCAAGCACCTGGTCAGTACCAGCTACGGCAATGAAGAAGATCCTGAATTGTGGGGGCTGCCCGCGCTCGATTTTACCCAAAATCACTTGTACGCTGATATTGACAACGTTGAAAAAGCGGTTGCCAGCAAAGGGCTAAACAACCTGAGTGCCTTTGGAAAACCAACCTTCGGCGGGGAGTTTGGCATTAGTGTGGGTGGGGAGGGATTGTCCGATATTGATCCGGCAGGAATTCATGTACACAATACCTTGTGGGCTTCGGCCTTTTCGGGGGCATTGGGTGCTGCGGCTACCTGGTGGTGGGATTCTTATGTGGAACCCCGCAATTTGTATGGGCTATTTTCTCCGTTGAACAACCTACTGGCAAAAATTCCCTTTTTGCAAGCCAACTTCAAACCCGCCAATGCCAAATCCATCGGGGGTGGGGGAGCGGCACTAGCGCTGGTGCCTATTTCCGATTGGGGACAAGCCACCGACTCCAAAATCACCATTGACGATACCGGAGCAGTTGCCCCTGCAAATGCCCGCTTGAGTAGGTATTTGTTTGGAACACAATGGAATCCACAACTGCGCAACCCTCCAACTTTTGAGGTACTCTTTCCCGTTGCTGGCAAATTCAAGGTAACTACGGGTAGCGAAAAGGGGGAAGCGCCTATCGTCGCCATTTACTTGGACAACAAATTGGTGATCAACAAGGCCGCCGCACCAAAAACAACTTACGCCATAAACGTGCCAGCCGGATTGCACCGCATCAAGGTAGACAACCTGGGCGCCGACTGGATTTCGATTGCTTCGTATCAAATTGACGGAATTGCGGTTGCCCCACATGCCGTTTATGCCGTTCGTGCTGCCAATGGTGATATGGCCGCTGGCTGGGTACACAACACCAAATACAACTGGCGGCAGCTGCGGGATCAGGGGATTCCAGCGCCCGTTGTCGGTGGCAGCATCGCCTTGAGTGATCTGCAAAATGGACTGTACAAAGTGAGTTTTTACGATTGTGTCACGGGTGCGGTTTTATCCAGCTCAACCGGATTAAACGCCCAAAACGGTAGTCTGAAATTTGATGTACCCGCTTTTTTATGGGATCTCGCATTTATTTTGGAAAAAGAGTAATCTGGCCAGTCAAAAGTCAAGTTTTGAGTATTTTTTTGTTTATTCGGGCAGCTTCGCTGCTGTTTATTTTCACCACCTTAGACACTTCAGAGACCTGAGAAGCACCTGAGTCAGTATGTCGGTTATTTTGTCTCTAGGTGTGTCTTAGGTGCCTCAGGTGTCTAAGGTGGTGGGAAAAAGAGCAGCGAAGCTGCACAAAATAAGCCTTGCTCAATGTATCGATCAATTAATACCAAAATCCACAGTGATTGTTAACTGAATAAATGAACAATCTCCCTCGACCTTCAGGAGAGTTCAGGAAGGCCACTTGTTTTCATTTGCCTATCTTTGAGCAGTGAAAGCTCATTCAAAACTATTTCAACATGTCCATCACCGCTGCATTCCAACACGTAAGCTACCTATGGGACGATGCTTACGCCACCTCTCTTGCTGGCAATGAGGTAGACTTATTCATCTACCGCTCCAATCTGCTCGGCGCGGATTTGCGCCTCACCAATTACGCCGGGGGCAATACTTCTGTCAAAATTCAGGAAACCGATCCACTGACGGGCGAAAGTGTAGAAGTGATGTGGGTGAAGGGATCTGGTGGCGACATCGGCACACTCACCAAAGCGGGTTGTGCCAACCTATATATAGAAAAACTGCATACCCTCAAGCGCCGCTACCGTGGCCTGGAATTTGAAGACGAGATGGTAGAGCTCTTCAACCATTGCCTTTTTGACCCCAAATGCGCAACACCATCCATCGATACACCTTTGCACGGGCTTCTTCCCTTCAAACACATCGATCACCTGCACCCGGATGCATTAATTGCCCTGGCCGCCAGCAAAGACGGTGAGGCCATCATGAAAGAAATTTGGGGCAGCACCATGACTTGGATCCCCTGGCAACGCCCAGGCTTTGATTTGGGGCTTAAACTGGAAGCAGCACTCAAAGAAAACCCCAATTTGCGCGGGTTGATCCTGGGTGGGCATGGTTTGTTTACCTGGGGAGATACTTCTTACGCAGCTTATGTAAATACCCTGGAAGTCATCGAAGCGGCTTCGGTGTATTTGGAAAAAAATTATGGCAAAACCCGCCCAGTGTTTGGTGGCGCCAAAATGGAGTCATTTCCAGCAGCAGAACGCGCCCAAAAAGCAGCGGCAGTGATGCCTACCCTACGTGGTCTGGCTTCAAGCTACCGCCGCATGGTGGGACATTTTACCGACGATGCTCGGGTGCTGGAGTTCATCAATTCCAATGATTTGGAACACCTGGCCCCACTGGGAACAAGTTGCCCCGATCACTTTTTGCGTACCAAAATTCGCCCACTGGTATTGGACGTTCCCAGCGAAGGAACCGATCTGAAGGCGCACATTTTGCAGCAATTTGAGACCTACCGCGCCGATTATGCGGCATATTACGAGCGTTGCAAACATCCAGATAGCCCGGCCATGCGAGACCCCAACCCCGTGGTGATTTTGTACCCTGGAGTGGGGCTGTTTACTTTTGCCAAAGACAAACAAACCGCCCGGGTAGCTGCCGAGTTTTACACCAATGCCATCAACGTGATGAAGGGTGCCGAGGCGGTTTCGAAATACGTGGGGTTGTCAGAGCAAGAAGCGTTCAATATCGAATACTGGCTCCTTGAAGAAGCCAAACTCCAGCGCATGCCCAAACCCAAAAACTTGTCAGGCAAAGTCGCTTATGTTACCGGCGGAACCGGCGGCATTGGGAAAGCCATTGCGGAAATCCTGATTCAAAACGGTGCAGTTGCCGTATTGGCCGACCGCGACCGTCTGGAAGAAACCGAAGCGGAATTCAAAAAGAAATACGGCAAAGACTCTACCATCACTGTGGCCATCGACGTAACCCAACCAGAAGCGATAGCAGATTCGCTCCAAAAATCAATCCTGGCTTTCGGCGGCGTTGACATCGTGGTGAATTGCGCTGGCTTGTCGATCTCCAAACCCCTGGAAGACCACGAGCTCAAAGATTGGGATATTCTCCAGGACGTGTTGGTCAAAGGCCAATTCTTGGTCAGTCAGCAAACGGTAGCCATCATGCGGGCGCAAGGCCAGGATGGCGACATCGTGAACATCGCCAGCAAAAACGGCCTTTTCGCTGGCCCCAACAACGTGGGTTATGGCACGGCAAAAGCTGCCCAGCAGCACATGACGCGCCTGTTGGCTGCCGAATTGGGTAAAGACAAAATACGAGTCAATACCGTCAACCCCGATGCCGTGTTGCGCGGCAGCAAAATTTGGGAAGGCGATTGGGCGCAAGGTCGTGCCAAAGCTTACGGCATCGCCGTAGAAGATCTGCCCAAAATGTACGCTGCACGCACCCTGCTCAACGAAGAAATCCTGCCAGAAGACATCGCCAAAGCAGTACTGGTTTTCGTAGATGGAAGCCTGGCCAAATCTACCGGAAACGTACTGAATGTAGATGGAGGAGTAGCCGTAGCATTTGTAAGATAATTTAGCGGTCAGCTGTGAGCCATCAGCAGTCAGCTTTCAGCAAATTTTCGGCTGACAGTTGATGGCTGATAGCTGATGGCTGATAGCTCACAGCTGATCAAATGCACAACCTCAACCACAAATCCAAAACCCCCAAATACAAGCAGATCGTAGAAGCGGTGATCACAGACATTGAGCGGGGCATCCTGAAAAAAAACAGCCAATTGCCTTCGATCAGTGAAATGAGTGCCCACCACGATCTGGCCAGGGATACCGTTGAAAAAGCTTACCGCGAGTTGCGCGAACGAGGCTATATCCTCTCTGTGCAGGGAAAAGGGTATTACGTGTCGGGAGGAAGCGATGGGAAAATGCGCATCTTGCTCATCGCCAACAAACTCAGCTCTTACAAGCGCTTGATTTACTATTCGTTTTTGCAAACCCTGGGCGATAGGGCTCAGGTAGACCTGCAAGTACACCACTACAACGCCAAACTGTTTGCCGACATCATCGAGCGCAACCTGGGCAAGTACAACTATTATGTGGTGATGCCCCATTTTGTACACGATCTGGATAAAGTCAATTTGGACGAGGTGCTAAAAAGCATTCCCCCAGAAGAATTGGTTTTTCTGGACAAGGATTATCCCCACTTGCCTACCAAACACCTGGCGGTTTTTCAGGATTTTCAACGCGACATTTTCAATGCGTTGTTGTCGGCCAATGAGCTGCTGCAAAAATACACCCAAATGGTGCTCGTCATGCCCAGCGACGGCAATTACCCCACCGAAATCGCCAGAGGCTTTCACAACTACTGTGTCAATTACCAAAAGACCTACAAAATCATCGAAACAGCCAGCGAGGAATTTGTTCAGGCAGGTACCGCGTATTGCGTGATCGAAGAAACCGACCTGGCGGAATTGATCAAAAAAATCCGCCAAACGGACTTGCAATTGGGGCAGGATATTGGCCTGATTTCCTTCAATGATACCACACTCAAAGAGGTACTGGACATCACGGTGATCACTACCGATTTTGAAGCCATGGGGCGCACCGCAGCGCAAATGCTGTTGGAAGGGAAGCAGGAGAAGGTGAAAAATCCGTTTTATTTGGTGCGGAGGGGAAGTTTGTGAGGGAAGAATATCGAAAAAATTTCGCAGTCCACCTTCGGTGGAGTGTTTTTTGATTTTAGCCACAAATAGCACAAATTTTCACAAATTTAAGCATGAACTTCGTTCGTATAGGGAGCAAAAACGTAAGTTTTTGCCCTGATTTGTGAAAATTTGTGCAATTTGTGGCTGAAAAAATCTGATTTAGCACCGCCGAAGGCGTGTGCTAAATCGTTACGATTTTTGTAAAAAACAGCATAAAATGGCGGTTCAAGCCCAACGCAAATTATTTACTGTTGACGATTATTACAAAATGGCCGAGGTGGGTATCCTCGCGCCCGAAGACCGAGTTGAACTGATCCACGGTGAAATTATCAAGATGAGCCCGATAAAAAGTTTCCACTCCAGTATGGTGGATCACCTGCATGAAATGTTACTCCTGCTGCTGCACGGCAAAGCAATCATCAAAGGTCAAAATCCGATTCGCATCGATGACTATTCTGAGCCCGAACCAGACCTGACCATTGCCAAATTTCAAGCACACAAATACCGCCATCAACATCCGCGACCAGAAGATGTCCATTTTTTAATTGAAGTAGCCGATACCACCCTCCAAAAAGACCGCAAGATCAAATTGCCATTGTACGCCGAAGCAGGCATTCCCGAAGTGTGGATCGTCAATTTGAAAAACAATAGTGTGGAAGTGTATACGAATCCACTGGATGGGGCATATCAGGAGTTGAATACCTTAAAAGTTGGAGAGGTATTGCATTTTGAAAGTTTGGGGCTGGAGTTGGAGTTGGAGCGGGTTTTTGGGTGAGTATATTTGGGATGTGGGAACAAAAGCTATTACTCTTTAGAATGTTTATCAATTAGCATTTGGATATAATTCTCACTAGTATTCGCAATTCGTGAAATCTCCGCTATGGACAATTGTTGACTTTGAAAAAGGTATAGAATGGCCTTATTCAGCCCGAGCCAAATCTTCTCAACTTTCAAGCTCATATTGGCATTTCTGATGTAGGCTTCTTCCGCAAGGATATCTTCTTGCTCTGCTTGAAGGAATTCTTCGGCCTTTTTGATTTTCTTTTTTTCCTCAATCAACCATTTTTCACCTTGGCTCAACTGCACTTTTTTATCCAGCAAAAGCTTTTCTCTTTGTTTGATCCAAGCATCTTTGAAGGTTAGGAATTCTTGGGTGATCTTTAAACGTTCCAATTCCTGTAATTCAGGAGTCATGTTTCGCGCTATTTCAATGCCCTCTTCCACGATCATGTCATAAGTGCTCATTGGCGATTGATTTAAAGTTTTGGGTAGTGTTTATTTTCAATCACACTCTCTCAACTGCATCCACGTGCAGAAACCTCCTAAAAAGCCCGCATATTTGCAACATCTGCTTCAAAATGATCTCCTTGCACCTCAAGCACAATGATCCCCGCCGCCTTGGCACTGGCTTTAACGGATTCGTTTTCAAAGGTAAAGCCTCCGATGCCCAAATAAATTTTGGCGGTGGCGTATTCGGGATTCAGGGTTCTGAAGTTTTGCAGTTTGGTCTGGAGCAATTGGTTGACGTTGGCAGCTTTGACTGTATTTTTGATTTCGAGCAATCCTACACTATCGCCATTGTACAGTACTATATCAAATTCGTCTGTCAGATTGCGTATCCTACTTTTGACATTGCGTTCGATGTAATCGAATTTTATTCCTCCCAGTTGCATTTTGTTAGACAGAGATGAAAAAAAGAAGTTTTCTGCAAATTCACCATTAGTGTTGCCAATACCTCCCAACTGACGTTGCATTTCTTTTTGCGATTCGGCAAGTTCGGCCGATTGGATGCCCATCGATTTGCGCATTTCTTTTTGCGACTCGGCAAGTTCGGCTGATTGGATGCCCATCGATTTGCGCATTTCTTTTTGCGACTCGGCAAGTTCAGTAAACTTGATGTCCACCATTTTACGCGATTCACTTAACTCAGCCAATTGTGCATCCGTTTTCTTTTGCGAGGCTACTAGCTCTTCTATCGCTTTTTCAATTCGATCTATTCGCTCCATATATAATGTTTGAACAAATTTACGAAAAATTTTGAATCAAAGTCAAGGCAATTATTTGTTTTAATTTTTGCAATCAGACTATTGCAGAATAGCTTGTAAGTCGGCCAACGCCACATGGCGCAGGGCGGATTCGTGCGTAGCCTCCAATACTACTGGTGGTGCCACCCCAGCCTCGTAAGCCTCCTTCCAGCGCAGCACGCAGAGGCACCAGCGGTCGCCTGCTTTTAGCCCTGGAAAGCGCCACTGCGGCTGGGGCGTAATGAGGTCATTGCCCTGGCTGAGCGAATAAGCCAGGAAGGTTGAGGTCATTATGGCGCAGACCAGGTGGCGACCGGAGTCTTCCGGGCCGCTGTTGCAGCAGCCGTCGCGGTAAAAGCCCGTCAAGGGATCTAGACTACATGGCTGGAGCGGATTGCCCAGCACGTTGCGTGCAGCTTGGCTCATGGTTGTTGTATTTATAATCAGAACAATGCCGTTTGGCCTGAAATTGTTGCGAAGAGGGGGGCGGGGAAAACTTAAACCAGCTAGTGAAGAATCACTGGCTTACTTCAAAACTCAATGTTGTTCCATTTTAATAGGTCGATTGTAGCGCAAACGATTATTTTATCCAAAAAATAGGAATGCGGAGAAAAAGTCAATTAATCTCCGCAGATTTTGCGGAGATTAATTGATTGAGCGGTGAATTTGGTTTATTTGGTGCAGCAGGAAAGTTTATGAGTTATAATAAGCCAAAGTCCATCTCACTTATCAAAATTAGGGTTGCCGCTTATTTCTTTGGCTTTTTCAAATGGAATTCTGGTGTAAATTCCAAATGGCAATTCAATTTCGTCTTTTCCCAATATAAAAAGTTGCCCTGTAATTCTGGGTTTTGAAGAATTGTGTTCATTGTAATATATGTTGATTCCCGTTTTGGTGAGTTCAAAACCACCAGCATAGTATTTCTTTTGTTTCCCCTCATCACCAGCGCCAGCTAAATCAACAGCCCCAAAAAAACCTTTGGTGGTATTGTTATCGTTGAGGGCATATCCAAAAAGTAGATAGTCGTTTTTATCGTCAATATTTTGCCAAAACCCAGTAAAATAGGATATGTCTACATTATTTGAATTGTATTGATTTTCATAAATATTCAAGCAGCTTGTGGTAAAGCATGTCAAAAAGAATAGCATGGGTACCAAGGAATAGACTGATTTTTTGACTAAATAGTAGAATGGTAGTCGGGACACGAATGGGATGCGAATCAAAGTGCTTTTGAATAAATCAATCTCCGCTCTACCGGATTTGAGCAGGCGGTAAGCGCGATTGAGGGTCTTTTTGAAGCTTATAGTTTGCAGTTGCATAGGGGCGATAAAAAAATGAGTGATCATTTTGCCAGAGGATTAGATGAGTAAACGTTTCATTTTAAGTGTCTTATCTAATCCTCTGGCTCAGGAAAAATGATCACTCATTTTTGCCCCACTACATAGCTGGAACAAGGGCGTTGTGGGAGGGAAGGTAGACATTTTGGTAATAATATTGCGGATAAAATCGGATACTATGCTGCTTGGTTTAACAAATGAGGTTGAGCAATCGATAACTTTGTCTAAATGCTACCGACGCTTGGCGACTTTGCCGCTGATCGATGACCCTATGCTTGCAACTTGATGATTATCAATTTATTTAAAGTTTATTTGAAAAAGTAATTCAATCCAATTCCTAACACCCCGCTCGTAGAAAAATCAGCAGAAATGGAAGATGCTGAGTTATTGTTCGATTTGGGCTCTACCTGTAAGTTCAACCCTCCCAAACCAAAACGTGGGCTCAAAAAATAGATCAAACCCGGGCTAAGTTTAAGCGAATAATATTGCCTTTAAATGGCCCAATTCCGACCTTATAAAAATGGTACCGGACAGGGAATTGTCTATATTGAAAAGGTAAACTTAAACCCAGACTCCATCGAGGGGAAAGCATTAACCCTATTTCGGGTTGAAGGGTGGTGGAAAAATAGCGCTGACTTTGTTGTTGCTGAGTTCCGAACTAAAACTGCCCGCCCATGTGGAATTGACCGCCCTGAACTTGTTCAACCAATTGATTGGATAAATATAAACAAATCAGCAAAAGTGCGACAATGCGCCAAGGCGGAGCTTTACATCCAGGCCTTCGATACAATGTTAAAATGGGAATCATGGTTTGAGTTTGAAAGGTGTAAAGCAAAAATACTTTCTTTCAGACGAGCTTAGCAATACAATTGCGGCTTGGGAGATGCTAATGTTTTGTTAAAATTTACTTTAAATAATAGAACAAGCCAATGTTTAATGAGCCAGTTTCACTAAATCTGCCAGATAATTCGGCCGGTGTACCATACTTCGATTTAGGGGCATAATCTAAAGAAAACCCCTGTAAAAAAGCTTCCAGGCCAAATCGTTTATTCAACAAATAGCATAACCCGGGGTCGATCACAATGGAATAAATATTTTTGCTGGGGTTAATCTTTTCATAACCATTGTCAATTGACTTACTTCGATTGGCATTCCAATTTAATCGACCATGGATTAGAGCTAAGAGTTTTTTATCGATCGGGAAATAACGCCTAATTCCAATTGCAAAATTGAGGTTTCCTAAGAGCATGTCTAAAAAATAAAGTTTGAAAAAGGGAGTCAGCCACTATCTTT
>NZ_JBBAKG010000042.1:0-2961 GCF_040403615.1 Haliscomenobacter sp.
GGCTTGGGGTCTTCTGCAAAATGTGCCAGCACGTGTGCCATCATGTGGTTGACCTCGATCAGGGGTAAATTTCGGCTGAGCGCAAATCCTTTGGCAAACGAAACCCCTACAATCAGCGAACCGATCAGCCCTGGCCCACGGGTAAACGCCACCGCATCGATGGCTGTTTTCGAAATGCCCGCGGCGTTGATGGCTGCTTCTACCACGGGCAATATGTTGACCAGATGCGCCCGGGATGCCGCTTCTGGCACTACACCACCATACAATTGATGAATTTCCTGATTGGCCGTCTTGTTGCTCAATACCGCTCCATCCCGCACAATTGCGGCAGAAGTATCGTCACAAGAAGACTCTATGGCTAAAATTGTAAGCGGCATAAATGAAAATTATAGAAATTTGGCCTTATTTTGCCAATGATATTGCTTAGTCTGACGCAAAAAATTACTTCCCGATTTTTTTAGAGGGTTTTGAATAGGAAGCTCACTTGAAATGAACCGTTCGACTTCCTATTCAAAACCCAAAATCGGGAAGTTAATTTTTCTGCGTTAAAGTATTCCCAAGAACGTTGGATTCGTTTTTTTAATCAGAATCCTAACAAAACACATTTTATGTCTACGGCAGCCAACAAAGTTAGAAAAGACAGTCCTGGTTCGACCACCTACTCCAACAGCTCATCCAACGAAGGCTTCAGCAGTTGTGTGATTGCACAAGGCACAAAAATAGAAGGAAATTTTCAATCTGGTGAAAACGTTCGTTTGGACGGCACCGTGATTGGTGATTTTTCTTGCGAAAAGAAACTCGTCGTTGGAAAAGATGGTAGGGTAGAGGGCAGCATTCGCGCGCGCGATGCCATGATTATGGGCTTTGTAAGCGGCGATGTACAAGTTGCGGGTCTGTTGCAGCTAGATAAAACTGCGGTGGTGACTGGCAACGTCAGCGCTGGAAACCTGGCCATAGAAGACGGAGCGCGCTTTGACGGGTTGTGTAAAATGGCAAAATAAACCTAAGGATTTGGCAAGTTTGAAATACGACATCATAGAGGACAACTACTCGCCGCACATTTCGGCCTTGTGCAAACTGTCGATAGTTTTTGGACAAGACAGTTTCAGTTATGCACTGATTGACAACCAGCTCAAAATTCAGGCTTATCAAAGTCATATCCTGGAACCTGATCGGTATGGCAAGATCGATTGGGCTGGTTTTTTGGGCGAATTTCAATCTCCTCGCGACATTCTGCTCAAGGGGTATAAGGCGGTCAAGGCTACGGTGGTTTCTTCGGTGTTTACCTTGGTACCCTCGCAATGGTACCGAGCAGAAGAAAAAACCGCTTACTTGCAGCACTTGACTACTCCTTCTGCACAATCACTCATTCAAGCCGAGGTCATTGCAGGATATCCGGTAACGGTGGTGTATGAAATGCCCAAGGTTCTTCAAAGCTGGCTCCTGGGCATCCAACCCGAAGCTGAATTTGTCCATTGTGTCAGCACCCTGGCGCCTCTGATTCGGAGCAGGCTCGAAACGCCGCACAACGTTGCAGTATATTTCCTGTCCAATCAGTTGTTTATTTTTTATTTCCACGAAGGTCAGGTGGTGTTTTGCAATTCATACGTTTACCAGACTCCACGCGATGCACTGTATTTCCTGCTGCTGGTATTCGATCAATTTCGCCTGGGTACCGAATACACTCCCTTGTGGATAATGGGCCAGTACGCGGAGCAATCGGAACTGCATCGCCAAATCAAGCGTTACATCAAATCGTTGCAGTACATTCCACTGCCCACTGGATTTCGTGCCGGGACAAAATTGGATGCTATTCCCGCGCACAATTACGTTGACCTGGTAGCGGGTATTTAAACCCAAAATCGGGAAGCTAATTTGTCTGCGTTATTAAGCAGCTTTTTACGAGAAGATTATGCGGATTATTGGAGGAAAATTTAAAGGGAGGCGTTTTGATCCGCCCGCAGATAAATGGCCAACTCGCCCGACGATGGATTTTGCCAAAGAAGGCTTGTTCAACATTCTCAACAACAACCTGGATTTTGAGGCCACCAAAATGCTGGATCTTTTTGGCGGTACAGGCAGCCATTGCTACGAGTTTGTGTCGCGGGGATGTACCGATGTGACCTACGTAGACAAGTTTCCAGCAGCCATCCAGTTTGTGAAAAAAACGGCGGAAATCCTCAAAATCACTGATCAGGTCCGCATTATCCGGGCAGATGTGTTCAAGTTTATGGAAGGCTCAGGGGAAGATTACGATTATATTTTTGCAGATCCACCCTATGACCTGGCTACGATGGATCAAATACCGGACTGGATTTTCAAGTACAAGTTATTGCGCGCCGAAGGCTGGTTCGTCATGGAGCATGACCCGCGCCATTCCTACAAACACCACCCCAATTATTTTCAGGAAAGAAACTATGGAAAAACCATTTTTAGTTTTTTTCAACACCAGGATGACGCAAAAGATCAAGATTTAACCTAAATTAGCTCACAAACCGAAGTTATGAAAAATCTATTGCTGTTTGCTTTTTTGCTGTTCAGCGCCAGTTTGTTGGCGCAAAGCAGCGATCTCAATGGAAAATGGGTAGGCGTATTGACCCAGCAAGAAGGAGGTTTTCGCCAGAAATACTACTGCGAATTGAGCATCCAGCAAAAAGGTAACAAAATCACGGGTACTACCTACGTCAGTGTTGAAAAAGTTCATGCTGAAATGGTTTTTACAGGGGAGGTGAAAGGCAATACCATCAGCTTCAAGGAAAACCGCATCATCCAATACTCCAAACTGGAAGACATGGCCTGGTGCCTCAAATGGGGCAACCTGACCCTGCGCAAGCAAGGCAAGGTCTGGATTTTGGAAGGCATGTGGGACGGCCAATCGGTTTATGGCCCGTGCATACCGGGCAAGGTGTATTTGCAAAAGGAAATCCCCCGCGCGTAGGGTCGACCCTACGTGGTCGACCC
>NZ_JBBAKG010000042.1:3061-47312 GCF_040403615.1 Haliscomenobacter sp.
CCCTACGTGGTCGACCCTACGTGGTCGACCCCCTACGTGGTCGACCAAAGAGCCCACGAAGTGGGCGAAGGGCGATCACGTAGGATCGCCCCAACGGATCGCCCCAACAAATAACACCATCTTGAAGAAATGCGCTACCCCGACGATCCCCCCGAAGATTTTTTTCTTACTTTTGCCACCCAGATTTCAATTTACGTTTCAACATACATTTCAACATACCCGGACAAATGAATATTGTCAGTATCATTCAACAGGGAGTCATTCAGGGCGCCTTGAAGTTGTACAACCTGGAAATCAACGCCGAAGACGTTCCATTGAGTACCACGCGCAAAGAATTTGAAGGCGATTATACCCTGGTTGTTTTTCCTTTTACCAAATACGTCAAGAAGAATCCGGAAGCCATCGGCAACGAGCTCGGCGCCTTTGTCGTCGAACACGTTCAATACATCAAGGCTTACAATGTCATCAAGGGCTTTTTGAACCTGGTGGTAGACGATCAGTACTGGCACGATTTTCTACAAGACATTTACGACAATCCTCAATACGGCACCCAACCTGCCAATGGCCGCAAGGTCATGGTGGAATACTGCTCGCCCAATACCAATAAACCCCTGCACCTTGGCCACATCCGCAACATCCTGTTGGGCTGGTCGGTCAGTAAAATTTATGCAGCAGCGGGATACGAGGTAGTGCGGGTTCAGATCATCAACGACCGGGGCATTGCCATCTGCAAGAGCATGCTGGCCTGGCTTAAATTTGGAGAAGGTGCAACGCCAGAATCCACCCAAACCAAAAGCGACCATTTTGTAGGCGCTTACTACGTGCTTTTTGAGAAGAAATTCCAGGAAGAATACAAAGCCTGGCAGCAAAGTGAAGCGGGAATAGCCCTGCTTGAAGAGAAGAAAAAAGAAGGCCAAACGCCCGAAGAATTTTTCAAAGCCTACAAAGACCAGTATTTCAACTTGTACAGTGACCTGGGCAAAGAAGCCCGCACCATGCTGCTGGCCTGGGAAGCCAACGATCCCGCCACCATCGAGCTTTGGAAGAAAATGAACGGCTGGGTGTACGCCGGATTTGATTCTACTTTTGACAAACTCGGCGTCAGTTTCGACAAGTTGTACTACGAATCCAACACTTACCTGCTGGGTCGCGAAACGGTAGATCAAGGCTTGGATTCAGGTGTGTTTTATCGCCTGGAAGATGGCTCGGTCTGGATTGATCTGGAAGATGTCAAACTCGACAAGAAATTGGTGCTGCGTAAAGATGGCACCTCGGTATACATCACCCAGGACATTGGTACCGCACAAGTGCGCTACCAGGATTTTGGTGCTGAAAAAATGATTTACGTCGTAGCCGACGAGCAGAACTACCACTTTCAGGTGCTTTTTGAAATCATGAAGCGCCTGGGAGAGCCTTACGCTGCGGGATTGTACCACCTTTCTTACGGCATGGTGGATTTGCCGACCGGCAAAATGAAATCGCGCGAAGGAACCGTTGTAGACGCCGACGACCTGATCGATGAAGTAGTAAATGAAGCCTGGGAAAACAGCAAAGAACGCGGCTCACTGGCCGATTTGACACCCGAAGCGCAACAGGAGGTCATCCGCAAAATTGGAGTGGCTGCCCTGAAGTTTTTCATTGTCAAAGTGCATCCCAAGAAGCGCATGATTTTTGACCCCAAAGAATCGGTTGACTTGCAGGGGCAGACCGGGCCATACGTGCAAAACGCTTTCGTGCGCTGTAGTTCCATGCTCAACAAAGCTGGAAATCCAGACCTTAGCGCAGCCAAAGATTACCAGACCCTGGAAACAGCAGAAAAGGACATCATTGCCCAATTGTACTCGTTTCCGGAGATCATCGTCCAAGCAGCAGAGGGCTACGACCCCTCGATGGTTGCCATGTATTGCTATGAATTGGCCAAGGCGTTTCACCGTTTTTGGCACGATTACCGCATTTTGCAGGCCGAAACCGAAGCTGCCAAAGCCTTCCGCATCCAATTGTCGATGGCCGTGCGCAATGCCTTGCGAACTGGTCTTGACTTATTGGGCATCGAAACACCAGAAAGAATGTAAACAGAAAGGATGTAACCCGAGCCGAAACATTCAACCCTTCAACTTTTCAACTATAAATAATGAGTGCCGAGAATCAATTGCACGAAAAAGAAGAACGATCACTCAATTTTATTGAGCAAATCATTGAAGAAGACATCGCCAACGGCAAGCACGGAGGACGGATTCACACCCGTTTCCCACCCGAGCCCAACGGCTATCTGCATATCGGCCACGCCAAGGCCATCACGGTCAATTTCGGCATCGCCCAACGGTTTAAAGGCAAATTCAACCTGCGTTTTGACGATACCAACCCGGTTACAGAAGACGTAGAATACGTCGACAGCATTCGCGCCGACGTGCGTTGGTTGGGTGCCGAATGGGACAACGAGTGCTATGCTTCTGACTATTTTCCGCAGCTGTATACTTTTGCGGTTGCGCTGATCCAGAAAGGGCTGGCCTACGTAGACGACTCTACCAAGGAAGAAATTGAAGCACTGAAAGGCAATCCAATCGTGCCGGGGCAAGCAAGTCCATACAGAGATCGCAGCGTCGAAGAAAACTTGGACTTGTTTGAGCAGATGAAAAACGGCGCTTTCCCGGATGGCGCCAAAGTGTTGCGGGTAAAAGGAGACTTGAGCTCGCCGAACATGCACATGCGGGATCCTATCATTTACCGCATCAAACATGCTCACCACCACCGTACGGGAGATCAATGGTGCATTTACCCAATGTACGATTTTGCGCATGGGCAAAGCGATTCCATCGAAGGCATTACGCATTCCTTGTGTTCGCTGGAGTTCATTCACCACCGCCCTTTGTACGAGTGGTTTATTGAGCAACTGGAAATTTTTCCGAGTCGCCAAATCGAGTTTGCCCGCATGAATGTGGCCTACCTGATCACCAGCAAGCGCAAATTACTCAAGTTGGTCACCGAAGGCCATGTCACCGGATGGGACGACCCCCGCATGCCCACCATCTCAGGAATGCGCCGCCGCGGTTATCCAGCTCTAGGCATCATCAACTTCTGCGAACGCGCAGGAGTGGCCAAGCGTGACAATACCATAGAATACGGCTTACTGGAATTCTCGATCCGCGAAATCCTGAACCAAACTGCAACGCGCGCCATGGCGGTACTCGATCCTTTGAAAGTAGTGATCACCAACTATCCCGAAGGGCAAGTAGAGCAAATGGAACTCGAAAACAACCCGGAAGATCCCAATGCTGGAAACCGGATGATTCCTTTCTCTCGCGAAATCTACATCGAGCAGGAAGACTTTATGGAGGATGCCCCCAAGAAGTTTTTCCGCCTCGCTCCCGGAGCAATGGTGCGCCTGAAAGGGGCTTACATCATTCAGTGCGATGCGGTACAAAAAGACCCTGCAACTGGCCAAATTACGGAATTGCACTGCACCTATTTCCCTGAAAGCCGCTCAGGTTCAGATACTTCTGGCCTCAAGGCCAAGGGCGTATTGCATTGGGTATCGGCTGCACAGGCCATTGAAGCTGAAGTGCGCATGTACGATAAACTGTTTACAGATCCAGAACCCACCAATCACGAAGACCGCGATTACCTGGAATTCATCAATCCTGATTCGCTGAAGGTAATTGCCAATGCCAAATTGGAGCCCAGTCTGGCCGAGGCCAAAGCTGGCGATAGCTTCCAGTTTTTGCGCATGGGTTATTTCTGTGCCGATCAGGAAACAGTTTCGGGCAAACCCGTGTTTAATTTGACCGTGGGATTGAAGGATGGGTACAAGCCCTAGTCTATAAGTTTTGGGTTCAAAACTTTAAAACTTGCACGGAACAAAAACTATCCTTAATCTTGTTTATACTATCGGATTCATTTGTTTAACTTTCTAACAAAACCCAATTAAAATGAATGAACGTTCTTTTGTAGGAAATCAAAGACAAGCAGATATTGAAGCAGAACAGGCCAGGTTTATTACCAAGGTGTTCGGTTGGATGGCTTTTGCCTTGGCCATTACGGGAGGAGTAGCTTTTTTGGTGGCCAGTTCTCCTGCCTTGCTCCAATTTATTTTTGGAAACCGTTTCGTCTTTTTCGGACTGATCATCGGTGAATTGATCATGGTAGGGTACCTATCTGCAGCAGTACGTCGCATGTCGGCAGCTACGGCTACCATGGTGTTTTTGCTGTACGCCATGCTGAATGGCCTCACGCTGTCTTTTATTTTCCTGGTGTATACCGCTACTTCCATCACGGGCACTTTCCTGATCACTGCAGGTACTTTTGCGGCCATGAGCGCCTATGGCTATTTTACCAAAAATGACCTCACCAAAGCGGGAAGTTTGCTCTTTATGGCCCTGATTGGTCTGGTGATTGCTTCAGCGGTGAATATCTTTTTGCGCAGTCCAATGATGTACTGGATCATCACTTATGCAGGCATCCTCATTTTTGTAGGACTTACTGCATACGATACCCAGAAGATCAAGGAAATGAACATCATCGGCAACGAAGGTACTGAAGAAGACCATAAGGAAGCCATCATGGGCGCATTGACGCTGTATCTGGACTTTATTAATTTGTTCTTGTATTTGCTCCGTTTGTTCGGACGTTCGAACGATTAATTGGTAGGAAGAATGGCTGAACAGCCATTCTTCCTACACCTTACCATATGGAAAAGCAACGCATCATCATCGGCTCCGAGCGATTTGCCTTGACCATTGATCGGCTCTGCCATCAATTGGTAGAAGAGTTCGATGATTTTACTGGAACCTGTATCATTGGCATTCAGCCCCGCGGGGTTCCCTTGTCGGAACGCATTTACCGCCACCTCATCGAAGACCTCAATATTCCCCATATCGATTATGGCAAACTGGACATTACCTTTTATCGCGACGATTTCCGTCGGGTGGGGGCTTCCATTCATGCCAGCGTAACCGACATTGATTTTTTGGTGGAAGGGAAAAAGGTCATTCTGGTAGATGATGTATTGTACACTGGACGTACTGTGCAGGCCGCTTTGACTGCCCTTAATCATTACGGGAGACCTGATAAAGTAGAGTTGCTGACTCTGGTAGATCGTCGTTTCAACCGGGAATTGCCCATTCGCTCCACTTTTACGGGCATCAAAGTAGATGCAGTGGACGAGGCTTACGTCAAAGTGGAATGGGCGCATACCCACGGTGAAGACCGCGTGATTTTATTTTCTGACAAAAAAGAGGCACAATAAAACGGGACAATGGCAAGTGCGAACCAACAACTGAGTAGCAAACACCTTCTTGGAATCAAAGACCTCAGCACCGAGGACATCAAACTCATTTTTCATACGGCGGTCAATTTTAAAGAAGTCATCAATCGTCCCATCAAAAAAGTGCCTTCTTTGCGCGACATTACCATTGCCAACCTATTTTTTGAAGATTCTACCCGCACCAGGGTCTCGTTTGAATTGGCTGAAAAACGCCTTTCGGCAGATACCATCAACTTTTCCGCATCTTCTTCTTCCGTCAAAAAAGGAGAAACCCTCCTGGATACCGTCAACAACATTTTGTCCATGAAAGTGGACATGGTGGTGATGCGCCATCCCGCTCCTGGAGCCTGTCAATTTTTGGCGCAGCACATCGATGCCAATATCATCAACGCTGGCGATGGCACCCATGAACACCCTACCCAGGCCTTGTTGGATGCCTTTTCTATGCAAGAGCAACTCGGCGATCTGGAAGGTAAAAACGTAGCTATTTTTGGAGACATCCTCCATTCAAGGGTAGCGTTGAGCAACATCTTTTGTCTACAAAAACTCGGCGCCAAAGTACGCGTATGTGGGCCACCAACCTTGATGCCCAAATTCATCCACAAATTAGGTGTAGGCGTCAGCTACAATGTGCGCGAAACCCTGCAATGGTGCGACGTGGCCAACATTTTACGCATCCAATTGGAACGCCAAAACATCAAGTATTTCCCAACCTTGCGGGAGTATTCCCAATACTTCGGCATCAATCGCCAATTGCTGGATTCCTTGGATAAAAAAATTGTGATTATGCACCCTGGCCCCATCAATCGGGGCGTGGAAATCACCAGCGATGTGGCCGATTCAGATCACTCCATCATTTTGCAACAAGTTGAAAATGGTGTTGCTATAAGGATGGCGGTGCTGTTTTTGCTGGCAGCAAAAGGGTAAGTTATTCCAAGGATCTCCACTTCCATTGACTTCATTTTGCATAAAATGGCCATAAAAAGCTATTTTTAAACAAAAAATCCAATGAAGATCAAATTCGAAGACATTCGGCCAGATTCCGATAGCTCTTTCCGAATTTTGCTGACTCCACGGTTGCAGAATACCTTTCTATGGCATTACCATCCTGAATACGAATTGGTATACATAGACGGTGCCAATGGAACCCGGCACATCGGCAATCACCTCTCGCGTTACGAGGGCAGTGACCTGGTTTTTATTGGCCCCAATGTCCCTCATTTGAATTTTGATTACGGTGTACAGACAGAGCACCAAAAAGTAGTGGTACAACTCAAAGAAAATTTTTTGGGAGAAGGGTTTTTCAACGCGCCAGAATTGAGTCAAGTGCGTGAATTGTTTGAGCGGGGTAGGGAAGGGGTATCTTTTTTTGGAGAAACCAAAGTCAACATTGGCCGTCGACTCAAGCGCTTAAATGAGCTCCACCATTTTCAGCAACTGATGGAGTTATTGGATATTTTTCAGACTTTGGCCACCAGTTCTGAAGCACAAGCCTTAGGCGCATCGCCTGTTCAACTCGAACATTCATTTGCAGAACAACAACGCTTGCAAAAGATCTACCATTTTGTTGAGGTGCATTACCGCGAGCAAATCCGCATGGAGGAAATTGTGGCATTGTCTAATCTGTCTCATGCCGCTTTTTGCCGCTATTTCAAACGCATGACGGGTATGACCTTCACCGTCTTTTTGAACCAATACCGCATCAATCAGGCTAAAAGACTATTGCTACAGCAATACAATGTATCAGAATCCTGCTATGAAAGCGGGTTTGAAAACCTGTCTCATTTCAATAAGACCTTCAAAAAAATTGCCGGAGAAAACCCCAAGGATTTTAGGAAACGACACTTGCAGGCGTAATATTTAAAGTAAATAAGACGCAAATTCTTCAGCGGAAAGGGTGTGTATAGACATTTACTTTTAACGCAAGTTAAATTGTTTTGCTGATTTTTGCCAGTAGAAATTTGTATCTTTAAGATGTTTTTCCAAGGAATATATCTAGAAAAGTCCTAAAATTCATCACATATGGCTGTGTTTAACCTAAATGTCAATGGAAAAAAAGTGACAGTTGATGTAGAACCGGATATGCCCTTGCTGTGGGTCATCCGCGATTTTGCTGGGCTGAAAGGCACCAAATTTGGTTGTGGTATGGCACTTTGCGGCGCTTGTACTGTTCACCTCAATGGCCAACCCATTCGTTCCTGCCAAACTCCTGTCTCTTCAGTGGCCAAAAGCGCCAAAATCACCACCATCGAAGGCATCTCCGATGGCAACCAACTACACGCGGTACAACAAGCCTGGGTAGAGGAGCAAGTTCCGCAATGCGGATACTGCCAGTCTGGCCAGATCATGTCGGCAGTAGCGCTGCTCAAAACCACCCCAAACCCTACTGATCAGGACATCGATACGGCCATGAGCGGCAATCTTTGCCGCTGTGGAACCTACGACCGCATCCGCAAAGCCATTCACCGCGCAGCTGATCTGTCCAAAACAAGCAGCAATGCCATGCCCAAAGCAGGAAAAGTAAGCGGCAATTAATTCCTCACCCTCAATTCGATTTAACATGACACCCAATTCCAATAGTCGTCGCGAATTTTTGAGGCTAAGCAGCTTGTCCGGTTTGGGCTTGATGCTCGGGGTCTCAAGTTTCGCCAAAAATGCCTCGCTGGTCAAACTCAGCGCAGAGGCCATTCAACTCGAAATCAACCCGTTTATCATCATCGATAACCTGGGCAACATTACCCTGGTCAATCCCCGCCCGGATATGGGGCAGGGTTCTACCCAGGCCGTACCTTCCTTGCTGGCAGAAGAACTGGAAGTAAGTTTGGAAAAAGTCAAACTCATCCAGTCCGATGGCAAATCCAAATACGGCAGCCAGCTTTCTGGTGGCAGCAGTAGCGTACGCGAACTTTGGGAGCCTCTCCGCAAAGCGGGTGCAGCCGCTCGTGAAATGCTTACCGAAACCGCCGCCAAACGTTGGGGGGTGCCGGTAGCCAATTGTTATGCCCAGGATGGCCGCATTTTGCAGCGCAATTCTGACAAGAGTTTTTCTTATGGCGAATTGGCCGATGAAGCCGCCAAACTTCCTGTGCCTGCTAATCCAAAGCTCAAAGATCCTAAAGATTTCAAAATCATTGGCAAAAACAAGCCTCGCCTCGATGTGCCTGCGCGCGTAACCGGTAAAGCTGTGTTTGGTCTCGATGTAGAATTGCCAGGCATGGTTTATGCCGCCATGCTCCATGCTCCAGCCATTCACAGCAAGGTTCTTGCAATTGATGACAGTGCTGCCCTGAAAATTCCAGGAGTAATCAAAGTGATGAAAGCTGAACGGGCAATGCCCCACCGTACCTCTGAAGCGGTAGCGGTAATTGCCACCAATTGGTGGGCTGCCCTGAAAGGCAAAAAAGCCCTCAATGTGACCTGGGACAGTGCTGGTCTGGACAAAATGACTACCGCAGATTATTACGCCAGAAGCTACGAAGCCGCCAAAGCAGAAGGCATCAATTTTGAAGAAAAAGGCGACATCGATCAGGCATTGGCACATTCCGGCAAGACAATCGAAGCCATTTACGAAACACCCTTTTTGGCACATGCTCCGCTTGAACCAGAAAATGCTTTGGTGCACGTGAAAGACAATGGCGAGGTAGATGTATGGGCTCCGGTGCAAGGCCCCGATCAAGCTTTGGGAAGTGTGGCCGATTACTTGAAAGTAAAGCCAGAAAAGGTCAAAATCAATGTGACGCTGTTGGGCGGCGCTTTTGGTCGCAAAGCTTACCTCGATTTTGTACTCGAAGCATGCTTTTTGTCCAAAGAACTGAAAAAGCCGGTCAAGCTGATCTGGACGCGCGAAGACGACATCACCCAAGGCCCCTATCGCCCAGGTATGTTGAGCGCAATGAAAGGAGCCGTGAATGGTAAGAAAATCGCGGCTTTCCACCACCATGCCATCGGAGAATCCATCAAAGGACAAGTCTTCAAATTTCTTCAAGACCACGAAGTAGACGATTGGGTTACAGGCGAATTGAGCGCCGAAAACCACAAATACGACATTCCTACCTGGAAACTGAGCTGGACGAATGTTAAAACCGACATTCCGATTGTTTGGTGGCGCTCGGTTTATGCTTCCAACTTTGCCTTTGGCCAGGAGTGCTTCATGGATGAATTGGCCATTGCAGCAGGAGTGGATCCCATTGCGGCACGGATGGACATATTGAAAGACGACCGCTTCAAAAAAGTGCTGGAAGTATTGTCTGAAAAAGCCAATTGGAAAGAAAAACTCCCTGCTGGACAAGGCAAGGGTGTGGCCATTTTCAAGAGCTTTGACAGCATCAGTGCCTGTTGTGTAACGGTGTCCAAACAAGCCAGTGGCGGCGTCAAGATAGAAAAAGTGGTTTCGGTGATCGATTGTGGTTGGTATGTCAATCCTGACAACGTCAAGGCGCAAACCGAAGGCAACATCGTAATGGGACTTACTGCTGCGGTAAAGCCTGGCATCACCTTTGTCAATGGCATGGCCGAGCAAAGCAATTACCACAACTACCCCATCATGCGCATCAACGAAGCGCCAAAGATGGAAATCCACATTGTAGACAGTGGCGAAAAACCAGGTGGAGTAGGGGAACCCGGACTTCCTCCTGTAGCACCTGCCTTGGCCAATGCCATATTTGCGGCAACGGGCAAGCGTTTTCGCAAACTACCGATTGATTTGAACGAAGCGTAGAACTATCATTCCGCTGGCTTGGAACTCAGTCCTGAGCCAGCGGATACTTTTTGATTCTATTGTAATGAAAAAACGTTATCCACGCACTTTATCTTCTGGCGCCAACAATACGGTGATCGCCATTTCTGAAACCGAAGCGGGCAAACTCTTTCGGGAGGACACCCGGTCTGACATCGGATCAGAGGCTGATAAAATGAAATTTGCCAATCGAATCAATGATCTGGTGGTAAAATTCATTCGCCTGGAAGAATTTGCCGAAAATTCCGAAATGTTGGTGATGGAACGTTTGTATCCCTTTGATTTTCGGGCGTTTGAATACGAAAGAAGAGAATTGTTTTTGGATGTTTTTGAGGATGAATTGCATCAGTTGCACCGTGAAGGTTTTGTTCATCGAGATTTGCGCCGGCCTTCCGATATGCCAGGTCTAACTTTTGACAATATTTTTCTGACTCAAACCGGAATCCGCTTGATTGACGTAGGCATATCTGCGTTGCAGCAACAAGTTGGACAAAAATTGTTCACCCGTTTTGTGGAACAAGAATTGCTGGAATTGGAAGCATTCAAAGCTTTTTTCTTGTCCAGATGATTTAAATTCATCAACATATTCTACAATACGCCGCTGTCATACAAATCCTTGTGTCTTATTCCCTCTCATTCTCCATATCTGGAAATTCCGCAGGCTCATAAAATACTGGCGGCAAAACCGACTTATCAGCTATTCTTCTGGAATCATATGCTACTACAGAGCGGTTGGACAATTGAAATGATCCTCTTGCTTCGGATAACTTTCCTGCCTGTACATCGGCATAAATGGCAGCGGCCCGTTCTCTTGATTTACTCATGGGCAGAATGCTTCCATCTGTATAGCCCTGGCGTACATTTAGATATGCCTGGATCAAATCCTTCTCGTTTTGATCTGTATACATACTTGGATTAGAAAGACCCGTTTGTTGCATGGCCAATTCCACACAGGGCTTAATCCAGGCTGGACGGTTTACGTGGTTGTCCAACAAAAGGGCTACACCATAAGCCGAAGTAATTACCGTATTAAGTGGATTCCCAAATACCGCGTAACTGGGTTTCCAGTAAAAATTTTTCAAGCGATCCAGGGCGTGTTCAATTTGTACGGCTTGAAAATCAGGTTCTTGCAATGCTCTCCAAAAGCGGAATCCCCAGGCTGGATCCCGGAATTGCTCCTTGGCCTGAGGGGAATTCACCGTAAACCCATTCAGCGTAAGAAACCCATAAGTCGTATTGGTGTCTTTACTTACATCCAAACCAATGTTGCCAAAATGTTTGCGGTAAGTATCCGAAAACTGATCCCGAAATTTCTTCAACAAAGCAGCCAATTCGCCCGCTTTGTCGTCTCTGCCCAAGGTCCACTGGTAAGTGCCGATACTCAAGATGCCTTTGTCGTAGGTATTGATGGCGTCCATTTTGCCTTCGTTTTTGGCAATGGATTCCATGACTTGGAGCGCAGAATAGGTCAAATCCAGTTCCACCAGGCGCTCTTTGTTTTGTTCCACAAAATTGACCAAACCATTGAATCCTGGAGTCGATACACCAACCGGCTGGTGCTTGCGGAATTGAATTTGACGGGTGCCGTCAGAAACAACGATGGTACCTCCTAAATCATTAATTTGTAGGCCATTGCCTAAAGCAGGGTTGGTGTTATTTCCCGGATTGGTGCCAATTGGAGGGGTATATGGAGGTGGGTTGGTATAGCCATTATTTCCATTGTTGTTATTTCCAGGATTGTTTCCATTGTTGTTTGGCCAGGAGTTGTTGCCTGTTGTAGGGGGATTATTGGTGATTTTGCGCAAGCCATCCCCGTACAGTTGGTAAAGGTCGGCCAGAATGGCTTTGGCCAGGGTTTCGGTGAGTTGATACCCATCCGCGCTTAAGCCCTTGCGCATAGCAAAATTGCGCAGTGCTTCTTGGGTAGAAATTCCAGTTATGCTCAAGGTATCCAATAAAGATTTTAGCTCCTGGTTATTGCGGTCGTTGGGATTCTGGATGTTGATCTGAGAATACTGATTGCTGGCAATGATGTTTTCCAATATTTTTATACCCGATAAGCCATCATGGCGATCAACCATGGTCGCCCCCAAAAAAGGAGTAATTGCCCTTCCGGTAGAATCGAGCCGATTGCGTCGGGCAAAACTCACCACTGCTTTTACAACTTCTTCTCCAAAATAATCAGTAGAGGCATTTGGATTGCTGTTTAATTCGGGTGAAAACCCTAGCTCTTTCAACATATCGCGAAATTCAAGCACGTATTGGTTGCGTGCATTTGCACTCAAAAACTTGCTGATGGAGTTGGTGCGGAGCAAGTCGCGGATCGCTTCAATGTTGGCCATGTGATGAGGGTTTAAACATTTCAAAACACACTAAACGTTCAGTTTGTCTAGATCAAGTATAAAAATGAGCTTTTTTTTCATAAAAACAAAACGCGGCAACAATTGATTACCAATTGTTGCCGCGTTGGAATGCTCCCAAGACAATTGTCAAGGGTTATGTTAACGTACAGACTCCACGATGGTCTTGAAGGTATCGGCATGGTTGAGTGCCAAATCCGCCAAAACTTTACGGTTCAACTGTACATCATTATTGGCCAAATGGTGCATCAAGCGAGAATAGGACACGCCATACTGACGGGCACCTGCATTGATACGAGCAATCCATAGACGGCGATAAGCACGTTTTTTGGCTTTGCGGTGGGTGTAGGCATAACCCATTGCCTTATCTAAGGCGTTTTTGGCTACGGTCAACACTTTGGAGCGAGCACCAAAGAAACCGCGCGCACCTTTCAACACTTTCTTGCGGCGAGCCCTGGAGGCTACCGCATTTACGGAACGAGGCATATTAATTTTTTTTAGTACAATACAGAGATCACGCGCTGGGTGATGCTTATTCCTGTATTCTCGTTAAAAAAGATCGCGGAAAAAATCCGAGATTAAGCTTTGCAGAGCATGCGCAATACGCGCTTTTCTTCTGCGTCACATACAAGGGCGGAATCGCGGTGGGCCAACTTTGAGCGCTTGCTCTTATTGCGCATTAAGTGCGAAGTGTTGGCTTGAAAACGCTTCACCTTGCCTGATCCAGTCACCTTGAAACGCTTCTTGGCGCTGGAATGAGTTTTCATTTTTGGCATGGTCTTTCAAATTTTACGAACGAGGTGCAAATGTAGGAATTAGCGGCAAATTTATCTAGCTTTTGCTGAAAAAAATTTAATAATGAATTGGTTTTCGAAAAAACAGCTACTTGCCAACATAAGCTCAGTATTAATTTTGTTAAACGAAAGAACTTCTGCATTGGGAAATCAGCTAAAGCGTTCAAAGAAAATTTACATTTGTACAAACATTATTCCCATGAATCGACTCGCTAAAATAATAGTACAAAACCTGGGTTTATTTTTGATTTTTTTCAATTTCATCCAGATCCATTCTTCCGCCCAACCTTCCGAATTGTTCATTTCAGAATACATTGAAGGTTCCACCACCAACAAAGCGCTCGAAATATTCAATGGCACAGGTAGTACTCTCAATTTGAATGCCTACGTATTGCAAGTTTACCTGAATGGATCGACTTCACCTACTTCATCACTGGCTTTATTTGGATCCTTACCCACGGGCAAAGTCTTCGTAATTGGCCGCACCGACGCCGATCGCGCCATTATTAATGTCATGGACATTGGTTCCAATGGATTGATGAATTTTGATGGAAACGATGCAATTGTATTGCGCAAGGGAGGCGCTACTGGCCAAATTGTAGATATCATCGGCCAAATTGGAGTCGATCCAGGCATTGGATGGAGTAATAAAGATGTTTCAACCAATGATCGTACCCTACGCCGCCGCAAAGACATCTGTAAAGGAGATACAGATGGCAGCAATGCTTTTGATCCTGCTGCTGAATGGGAAGTTTTTGCCGTTAATGCTTTTGATGGATTGGGCAAACATGCCGTAATATGTGGACAAACCGACTTGGAACCGCAAATTTTGAGCGTACTACCATCCAAAGCAGCATCCGGGATTGCCATAAATGCCAATATCGTCATAGAATTTAGTGAACCAGTAATTTTGAATGGAGATTGGATACAAATCATAGGTTCTAGTAGTGGTTCGTACACTCTTTCCAATGCACGCATCAGCATTTCAAATGCTGGAAACACCTATACCCTTGACCCCAAAACCAGCTTCATTGCCGGAGAAGTCATTACCGTACAAATTCTGGCCAAACAAGTGCAAGACCAGGATGCCAATGATCCTCCGGATAACCTGAGTACGGATTATTCTACTTTCTTTACCGTCATCAGCACCACTATCTGCAATACCCCCGCTACCAGAATTTCAGCTATTCAAGGACTGGGCGCAAGCTCTCTGTTGATTGGTCAAATTGTGGATGTTGAAGCGATCGCAACGGGTGATTTTAAGGATGCTGAAATTGGCAGCTTGCTGGGCTATTTTTTGCAGGAAGAAGAAGTCGACTACGATGAAGATGAACGCAGTTCGGAAGGACTTTTTGTATTTGCCAATACTTTTGGTTCAAAAGTAGCAGTTGGTGATCGCGTCAGAATCAGGGCTCAGGTAGATGAGTTTTTTGGCGCAACGATTTTATCCAAAATCCGGGATGTAAAAGTATGCACCACCAAATTGGATTTGCCTCCTCCAGTTGCAATTACCTTACCTTTGGATTCGGCCACTACCTTGGAAACCCTTGAAAACATGCGGGTCATTTTTCCCCAAAAACTGACCATTGTGAACAATCACGGTTTAGGCGAAACGGGCGATCTCGTGTTGTCCTCCACGGGCATTCAATACCAATATACTGAATTTAATGCACCCAATACTGCTGAATTTACCGCTTATCAGACCCAGAAATATGCAGAGCGCATCCTTCTTGATGATAAATTCAACGGATTATACCATACCCCGGTGTACCACCTGCAAGCCAATGCAGGCAATATGTTGCGCATGGGCAACTCGGTTACTGACTTGAATGGAATCATTGATTACAGCAATAATGGTTTCCGCATTCGTCCTGTCGCTCCGGTTGTTTTTACCAACGAGAATCCACGTCCAGCCCCTCCAAAACTTGCAGGAGAGTTGAAAGTGGCCACATTCAACGTACTCAATTTCTTCAACGGCGATGGCGCTGGTGGAGGCTTTCCGACCAGTAGAGGTGCCTTGAATCTACCTGCTTTTCGCTTGCAATTGCGCAAAATAGTCAAGGCCATCAGTAAGTTAGACGCTGATGTGCTTGGGTTGGAAGAAATTGAAAATGAGATTTTTAGCCCTCTAAGTGGCATGCAGGAATTGGTAGATTCGCTGAATGTAGCCAATGGCGCCGGGACTTATGCATTTGTAAGCACAGGAACAAAATTCGGTGCCGATCAGATTATCGTGGCCATTATTTACAAAAAAGCCAAGGTTTCACCTGTTGGCAATCCGGTATTTTTGAAATCCAACTCCGGTATTTTTCTGCAAAACCGCCTGCCTTTGGCACAAACATTCGTGGATCAACGCGGGGAAAAATTCACCCTTGTAGTCAATCACCTGCGTTCAAAATTGGGTGACGGCACGGGCCTAAATGCCGACATACTAGATGGTCAGGCAGCCTTCAATCAAGTGCGCGTGGATGGCTTGCAGGAAATCCTTACCTGGGCACTGGGTGATCCCACCAATTCCAACGATCCTGACATCGTAATGCTCGGAGATTTCAATGCTTACGAGCAGGAAGACCCCATCCGCCTCATGGAAACTGCTGGATTTGTAAACCTGGTTCCTGCCGGGCAAAGCAAAGACTTTAATGGCTTTCTGGGCGATTTAGACCACATTTTTGCCTCTCCAAGCATGGTAAAACAGTTTTTAGGCGGTGCAAAATGGAACATCAACTCCGTTGAATCACTGAGTCGCTTTGAATACCCTGCCGCAGATCTGCTGCCAGGAACAGCCGATGACCCCATTGGAGATGAGTTTCGCTGCTCGGATCACGACCCGGTTATTGCTGGCTTTACCCTGGGTTTTACCCGCAGCATGATCAATGGAGTGGTTGCTGCCCGTGCGGGGCTACCCCTTTCAAATGTCCGCTTGGTTTTAAGTGGCACTACCACTGCTCAAAATCTCACCCAGGACGATGGGCATTTCACCTTTACCAATCTCGATGCCGGAAACTATACCCTTACCCCGGAATCATTGGACGAGAATGCGGTGGAAGGGATCAGTACTCGCGATTTGATCGCCTTGCAGCGGCACATTTTGGGCATTGCTCCGCTTCAAAATCCCTATCAACTGCTGGCCGCAGATGTCAACAACTCAGGGTCGATCACGGCATTGGATCTGGTGCTGATGCGTCGCCTGATTTTGGGATTGGATAAAAATTTCAAAGCCGTACCGAGCTGGCGTTTTGTGGATGGAAGTTATGTTTTCAAAAATCCCCAGAGCCCCTGGAAAGAAGCTTACCCATCGCAAAAAAAATTGGCTGCGTTAAATGGTGCTGCCAAGCTGCGTTTTGTAGGCATAAAAATGGGTGATGTCGAGTAATTTGTTGCTCAAACTTACCGATCAAGTTACAATTGTCCGCAGTATTTTTACCTTTGGTTTTACACTCGAACAAGTAATACATTCATGGCGCAAACCGAACAAAACAGCGCATACGACGTACTCAAAATTCCAGATTTTCGGAAATACCTGCTGGCGCGTACATTTATCACCTTGGGCATCAATATTCTGGGCACTACCGTAGGCTGGCAAGTATATGAGATCACCAAAGATCCATTTTCACTGGGATTGATCGGTTTGGCCGAGTTTTTACCCTTTTTGGTGGTCACCCTGGTGGGAGGCTACATTGCCGATATCTTTGATCGCCGCAAAATCATGTTGACCTGTTTGTCGTTGTATGCCCTTTGCGCAATGACGCTGTATGTGTTGACCCATCAGTACAGCGTAGTTTTTGATTGGCACGGCGCCACTCCGATATTCTTCATCATTGGTTTGACGGGTTTGATCCGAGGCTTTATGAGCCCTGCCCAAACTGCTTTTGCCTCACAATTGGTACCTCCCCAATTGTATGCCAATGCGGCTACCTGGACAACCATGAGTTGGCATCTTTCCTCGATCGGTGGCCCGGCGGTGGGTGGCTTGCTTTGTGCTTTCAGCAAGAGCGCCTGGCCCAGCTACGCATTCACTTCCGTTTTGTCCATTCTGGGGCTGGGACTGATCTTGCTCATTCCCAGTAAGCACGTAGCCAAAGCAGTTGGTGAACGAACTTTGCCAAAAGAAGGATTCTTGGCCAGCGTGCATACTGGATTGGATTTTGTATTCAAAAATCAGGTCATTTTGGGCAGTCTGGCCTTGGATATGTTTGCCGTTTTGTTTGGCGGTGCGGTAGCCCTGTTGCCTGCATTTGCCAAAGAGGTACTCGAAGTTGGCCCAGAAGGCTTTGGTGCACTGCGGGCTGCGCCTGCGCTTGGAGCTTTTATGATGGCCTGGATCCTGGCATACCGCCCACCTACAGCCAATGCTGGACGTTGGTTGTTGGTAGCCGTGGCGGGCTTTGGGGTTTGCACCATCTTATTTGCCCTTTCCAATAATTTTTGGTTTTCCATGTTTATGCTGGCCGGAACCGGTTTTTTTGACAACATCAGCATGGTGATTCGAAGTACAATTGTGCAATTGTATACCCCCAATGAAATGCGCGGTCGCGTATCGGCAGTGAATTCACTATTTGTAGGTTCTTCCAACGAATTGGGCGCTTTTGAATCAGGTTTGGCCGCTAAATTGATGGGACTGGTGCCTTCGGTGGTTTTTGGAGGCGGTATGACCCTGTTGGTCGTACTGGTGGCCTGGTGGCGGGCGCCGAAATTGCGGGATATGGACTTGAGATAAATTGTATTTTACCATTTAAAACCGGATAGTATGATCAAAACATTCAACACGTTGCTCCTCACCTTTGGCCTGGTGGTGGGACTGATGGCCCAAACGTCCAAATTGACCGCCGAAAAAATTGAAGCCCTCAAAAAGGAGGTAGCTGAAAAAGTGCAAAGCCGCGCCAAACTGGCTCAGGTGATGGTTGACAAAGTCTTTAGCTTTTCTGAGCTGGGTTTTCAGGAAATCGAAACCTCCAAGTATTTGACCAGCGTCCTGCGGGAAAATGGCTTTGCCATTGAAAACGGTATCTCTGGCGTACCCACTGCCTGGATGGCGCGTTGGGGCAAAGGAAATCCGGTCATCGCCATTGGCAGCGACCTGGATTGCATCCCCAAAGCGTCTCAAAAGCCTGGGGTGGCCTACCATGACCCAATTGTTGAAGGCGCACCTGGGCACGGCGAAGGCCACAATTCGGGCATTCCGCTCAACATCATTGCGGCCATTACTGTCAAAGAAATCATGGAGCGGGAGAAAATTGAGGGAACGCTGGTACTCTGGCCCGGGGTAGCTGAAGAATTGGTGGGTACCAAAGCCTACTTTACCCGTGATGGTTATTTTGACAAGATCGACGCCTGTATTTTCACGCATGTGGGCAGCAACCTGAGCGTATCTTATGGTCAAGCTTCGGGAACTGGCCTGGTTTCGGTGGAATACGAATTTGAAGGCGAAGCTGCTCACGCCGCCATGGCACCCTGGCGGGGCCGTAGCGCCCTGGATGCTGTAGAATTGATGAGCATCGGGTGGCAATACGCCCGAGAGCACCTCGACCCGCTGCAACGCTCACACCACGTAATCAAAAACGGTGGTGACCAGCCCAATGTGGTGCCTTCCAAAGCCAGCATCTGGTTTTATTTTCGGCACATCACTTATCCGCAAATCATGGATTTGTACAAGCGCGCCAACCGCATTGCGGAAGGTGCGGCCTTGATGACGGATACCAAATTGTCTTCAAGAATTTTGGGCTCAGCCTGGCCCCGCCACTTCAACCAGGTGATCGCTGAAACGATGTACGAAAACATCAAGAAAGTAGGCTTGCCAAGCTGGTCGGAGGCAGATCAAACTTTAGCACGAGCCATTCAAAAGGAAGTGAAATCTCCCCGGGACACCAACGGCATGTCGAGCAAACTGGATACCCTGGGGCAGCCTGTACGCAACCCCATCAGTGGCGGTTCGGATGACATTGGTGACATTTCCTGGAAATTACCTACGGTGACCCTGAGTTACCCTTCCAACATCCCGGGCTTACCAGGACATCATTGGGCAAATGCAGTAGCCATGGCAACTCCGATCGCGCATAAAGGAGTGGTAGCTGGCGCAAAAGTAGAAGCAATGACCCTGGTGGATTTGTTGCTCAAGCCCGAGCTGATCACCAAAGCGAAGGAGTATTTCCGCACGGAACAGGGCATGAAACAACAATACGTTCCGATGGTGAACCCAAGTGACAAACCAGCAGTTTACCTGAATACGGAAATCATGGAGGAGTTTCGTCCGAAGTTGGAGAAGTTCTATTACGATGAGAAAAAGTATGGCAGCTACCTGGAGCAGTTGGGGATCAAATACCCGGTGGTGAAGAAGTAGTCTATTCAATTCCCAATCATCAACAACCAATATTCAATGTTCAAGCGGGTCTTTTGCTGGGCATTGGATATTGGTTGCAGGTTGGTTTGTTGTTTAAAATTCATACCTCCAAATAATGAACCTGTGCCACCTTCCGCAATTTTTCAGCAGCATATTCTGCGGTCACATCCCGTTGTGGCTCGGCAAATAATTCGTACCCAACCATAAATTTCTTCACGGTGGCTGACCGCAACAATGGCGGATAAAAACTCATGTGCCAATGCCATTCCGGATGTGCTTGCCCATCGGTGGGGGCCTGGTGAATCCCCGCAGAGTAGGGAAAAGAAGTCTCAAACAAGTTGTCGAAACGGATGGTAAGCGCCTTTAGGATTTGGGCAAAAGCTGCTTTTTCAATCTCCTTCATCTCCGTAATGTTTTGCATCTGTCGGCGCGGGATGATCATGGCCTCGTAAGGCCAGATTGCCCAAAAAGGAACCAATGCTACAAAATGATCATTTTCCTGGATGATTCTGGACTTTTCGGTTAGTTCCTGTGCGAGGTAATCACCCAGCAAACTGCGCTGATTTTTGGCCCAATAAGCTTCCTGTTGAATGGTTTTGAGCATGATTTCCTGAGGCACGGTGGATTGCGCCCAGATTTGTCCGTGTGGATGTGGGTTGCTGCAACCCATGATGTCGCCTTTGTTTTCAAAAATCTGCACGTGATTGATGAAGTCGATGGCGCCCAATTCCACAAATTGTGCTTGCCACAATTCGATTACTTTGACAATGGCTGCCGGGGACATTTGGGGCAAGGTCAGGCTGTGATCGGGTGAAAAACAAACGACTTTACAGATTCCCCGCTCCCCCTGGGCTTTAAGCAGACCATTCTGAAAGGAAGCATCCGAGGAAACTTCCAAAAGAGCGGCAAAATCATTGGTAAAAACGAAGGTGTCGGGATAAGTCGGATTTTGAAACCCCCCAGCTCGTTCATTGCCAGGGCAAAGGTAACATGTAGGATCGTAGGCAGGTTTTGGGGCGGTGTCCGCTTTTTCAACTTTGCCTTGCCAGGGGCGTTTGGTGCGGTGTGGAGATACCAAAACCCATTCGCCAGTAAGGATGTTGAAACGGCGATGGGGATGCTCGTAAAAGTCCAAGGTTTTCACGTTTATTTGTTTTGTGTGGTAAAAATAAACAAGCTCCGCTGGAAATCGCTATTTTATCCCAATTAGCGGGACAATTCTCCCTCACAAATGTGTCCTCTTCCGAGCTTTCTTTTACATTTGAATTCAAAATTTTATGCACCTCAACATCGATCCAAATGAGTACTTCTTTCGAAAAACGCTTGGCGCAATTGCAAGCCAATCACCAAAACCTGATCAGCATGCCGAATGCACCTATTGGACTTGGCAACGGCATTTTTGAGCGCTACAAACACTCGGTGCTTACCGCAGCACATACCCCCTTATTTTGGCGTTACGACTTGAATCCCCAAACGAATCCTTTTCTGATGGAGCGTTTTGGCATCAACGCCGTTTTCAATGCCGGAGCCATCAAGTGGCAGGGCAATTACCTGGTAGCGGCACGGGTAGAAGGCATTGACCGCAAATCGTTTTTTGCCATTGCTGAAAGCCCCAATGGCATTGACCAATTCCAGTTTTGGGACTACCCGATCACCATGCCAGAAACCGAAGATCCCGATACCAACGTGTACGATCTGCGCCTGGTAGCCCATGAAGATGGCTGGATATATGGCCTGTTTTGCTCTGAACGCAAAGATCCAAGCGCACCCGCTTCGGATACGTCTTCCGCTGTAGCACAGGCGGGTATGGCCCGCACCAAAGACCTGATCAACTGGGAAAGGCTTCCTGATTTGAAAACGCCTTCACCACAGCAACGCAACGTGGTATTGCATCCTGAATTTGTGGATGGCAAATATGCATTTTATACCCGCCCTCAAGATGGGTTCATCAGTGCTGGAACCGGCGGCGGCATTGGTTTTGGCTTGGCCGAAAGCATGACCAATCCTGTGGTGGCCACCGAAACCATCGTACACGAAAGGCAATACCATACGGTTTATGAAGTGAAAAACGGCCAGGGCCCTGCGCCAATCAAGACGCCACAAGGCTGGTTGCACCTGGCCCACGGGGTGCGCAATACGGCCGCTGGCTTGCGGTATGTGCTGTACATGTTTATGACCGATTTGCAGGACTTGACCAAAATTATCCATCAGCCTGCTGGTTATTTTCTGGCCCCAGAAGGCGAGGAAAGGATAGGGGATGTATCCAACGTAGCTTTTTCCAATGGCTGGATTCTGGATGATGACGGTACGGTGTTGATGTACTATGCCTCTTCGGATACCCGCTTGCACGTGGCCACTTCATCCGTAGAGCGATTGGTGGATTATTGCATCAATACGCCCCAAGACGGTTTCCGTTCAGCAACTTCGGTGGAAACTTTGAAAGAAATCATTCGCAAAAACAAAGCATTGTAATGGCCATCGATCGAGCTTTATTGCAATCCTACCACGATGAACTGCAATTGGAGTTGGAAGAAATCATGACCTTTTGGAGAACCAAAACCATGGATTTTCAGCACGGTGGTTTCATCGGTAAAATGGACAACCAAGGCCAGGTGGACTCCAATGCCGCCAAAGGCCTGGTGCTCAATGCCCGTATTTTGTGGGCATTTTCAGCGGCATATGCCAAAACGCAGCAACCTGAGTATCTGAAAGCAGCGAAACGCGCTTATGAAACCCTAACGGAGCTATTTTATGATGAAAAATACAATGGATACTATTGGTCGATCAGTCCTGATGGGGGCGAGGCGAATACCCGCAAACAAGTGTATGGTCAGGCATTTGTGTTGTACGCACTTGCTGAATACCATCGGATAGTAGCAAACGAGTATGAACAAGTTGTGGTGCTTGCACAAGCCGGATTGGTTTTTGGATGGATTGAACAATACAGCTTTGATCAAATAAACAATGGCTATTGGGAAGCACGAGACCGGGATGGTTCTGCATTGGAAGACATGCGCCTTAGTCCACGCGACCGCAATGACCCCAAAACCATGAATACCCATCTGCACATTTTGGAAGCTTATGCCAATTTTTACCGCATCTGGCCGAATCCAAGTTTGCACCAACAATTGAACAACCTGATCGATCTTTTTTTAGACCGCATCATCGATCCATTGAACCATCACCTGATCTGTTTTTTTGATGCGCAATGGAAACCTTCTCCCTCAGAAGTATCGTATGGCCACGACATTGAAACGGCCTGGCTACTCTTGGAAGCAGCAGAAATTGCCCAGCACCGGGTAGAGGATGCGCTTAGAATGGCTGTACTGGTAGCGCATGCTGCAAGTGAAGGCTTTGATGCTCAATTGGGTGCCCTGATGTACGAAGCCCATTTGCCCGAAAAACACTGGTGGGTGGAGGCCGAAGCGATGGTTGGATTTTTAAATGCCTGGGAAATCACTCAAGATGAGGATTTTTTCAAAAAATCATTATCGTGTTGGACTTACATCAAGCACCAAATCAAGGACCACGAGAAAGGCGAATGGTTTTGGGGCATCGATGCCAATGGCAACGTGATGGCAGGGGAAGACAAAGTCGGATTTTGGAAATGCCCTTACCACAACGCGCGGGCTTGTTTGGAAGTCATGCGCAGAACGAGCCAGTATATTAGTAAGTCAAATTAAGACTTTTTCATACTTTGAAAATAATGTGTTGCCAGCCGTGAGTGGGTAACCCTGCGGCTGGTTTTCATCCTATCATATGCGTTCTCAACCCCTATAATTTCCGATCTACCATTTCGTAAATGGCGATGGCCATCAAAATGGCTTCTTCTTCTTTGGTGAGGTCGTTGAGTACAAAATCAAAACAACGCTGACTCAGGGTGTCTTTTGCGCCCGGTTTGGGCATCACGATATTGCCCACAGCCCGGCCTTGAATGACCATTTCCATCTTTTGGAGCTTGGATTTATCCAGTTTTCCAATCGTTTTTTGGCTGCGCGAGCCGATCAGTTCACCCGTTTTGTCCATGTATACACCTACAGGTTGCTGATCAATCACCAGGGTCGCCTCGTTGCCTTTGATCCAAAACAGGTATTCGTGGTTGTAAGATTTGGCAAAAAGCAGGGAATCCCGCTTGCTGGACAAATACTTGCGGTAGTAATAGGCTACCGCAGGCTCTTCAAAAATGGTGACAAAAACCCCACGGTGATCTTTGGTCACGCGTTTTTTGATCGTGGTATCGATCTCTTTGGAAGAAAGCGACTCCAGGTCTTCCATGCGCAATGGGGACAAATCGGGCATAGAATTCAGCACATCCTGCCGAATGGCCTTGAGGTCGGCCTGGATTTTTTTATCTCCTGGCTTAAAATTGGGGAAGCTTTGGGAAAACAAGTAAAAACCTGCTCCGGCTACCATTATTGCTGAAATTGCGAGAATGCCCATTGTTTCTTTAAGTTTTGGGTATTGGATTACACCTCATTCTGCCAAGGTAAAATGGGGCGCAACGCAAAACCTATTCAGTTCGTCCTGTCTGCACATTAACCCTCAACCCATATTTTTCTGGATCTTCCAATTGGAGCAGTCGGGTTTCGAGTGCAATTTTATCCGCTTTAGTCAAGATCACCAAATTTGAACGGCAGATTTGTGCCAATTCATCAATAATCTTTGACCGCTGTTCCCAAAATGAGGGCTTGGATACCGTAATGTCATCAACACAACGATTTTTTTGCAAAATAAGCTCAAGTTTGAAAGGCGTTTTTCGACGATAGAGGGCATCCAACTGTTGGAGCGCTTGAAAATACAGACCACGCCCCAAGAGGCTGCTGCCCTGACCAGGTTCGGTTTCGATGCGGTATCTTGGAATGAGGTATTCGATGCTGTCCTGTGGGAATTGTTGAATGCACCAATCGAAAAAGGCATCATCTTCCTGCCCTTGGGTCTGTTGTGCTTTTTTTCTAAACACCCCAAAATGGGCAAAAAAATAATACGCATCTCCGTTATTGCCCATTTGGGGAACAACCCCAGGCAAAACCACGGGCATCCAAAACAAATCGGGAAGGGCATAGGTAGGATCAACGGCAATGGCAAAGGAAGTATGCAAGGCCAGAGAATCGACGATTTCTCGAAAGGCGTGGTAGGCTTGTGCCAGTTCACGATCCGTTTTGGCTGCATCAAAAGCCAGCGCGTAACGGTTGATTTTTTGTTCCAGTGATTTGCCAAACAAGGCGGCAAGGCGCTTTTGAGGCAATTGTGGAGCGGCCTCTCCATCTTGATTGTACAACACTGCACCATATACCCAGCCTACTTCCCCGGCTTTGGTGCGCACTTTCAACCAGGGTTCGACATAGGAACGGCCTTCCAGTGTCAATGGTGTAAGAAAATGACTCACTTGATGCAAATCATAGAGCATTTCTCCGCGGATGAGGGGTCGAATGGCTCGACCTTCTAAACCCGGGCTCGAAAACAAGCGAATACCAGAATTGAAAACAGTGATGTGCCTTGGATCAGCAGGAAAGGAAGGAGCAGGGGATTGAGAACAAGAAAATACCCCTACGAATAAAAATAGGGAGAAGAGAATGTAAAATAACTTGTAAATCAACCTCATGAAAGGAAAAATTTTGCCGTAAACCGGACAATAGAGATGGGGACAAAAGACAAAATTCAGTCGTTCTACACCTGATCATGTCGCTCAGTTATTACTGGTGCCTCTCGTCCCCTCTAATACAATATATAGGAGTTGTTGCAGTAGGCAACAACCCACCCAATTAGCCTAAATAAGATCTCAAGTTGTTGCGGTTGTACGATTTACGCAAGCGGCGAATGGCGCGCTCCTTGATCTGACGTACCCGCTCCCGAGTCAAACCGTACATTTCTCCGATTTCTTCGAGTGTCAACGGTTTTTGTCCTTCCAATCCATAATAAGCAGAAAGTACTTCTACTTCTCGGATATTGAGGATCGACAAGCCTTGCTTCACTTCATCTTTCAGGGATTGTTCCATTAGTTTGGAATCTGGTCCCAGATCGTCTGCATCGGTAATCACATCAAGCATGGTAGAATCGCCTTCTTCGCCACTCATTGGCGCATCCACACTGACGTGTCGACCGTTGCCTTTGAGCATGTTGGCCACTTCTTTGGGGTTCATGTCCAACAATTCTGCCAACTCTTCGTTACTCGGTTCGCGTTCAAATTCCTGGATAAACGTGAGGTACGCCTCGTTAATCTTGTTGTAAGAACCCACTTTATTCAAGGGCAGACGCACAATCCGGGAATACTCCACAATTGCTTGTAAAATGGATTGACGAATCCACCAAACGGCGTAAGAGATGAACTTAAATCCCTTGGTTTCATCAAAACGTTTGGCTGCTTTCATCAAACCTACGTTGCCTTCGTTGATTAAATCGCTCAACGAAAGCCCTTGATTTTGGTATTGTTTGGCTACAGAAACTACGAAGCGCAAGTTGGCCCGGGTTAATTTGGCCATCGCTTCATCATCTCCTTGGCGAATACGGCGCGCCATCTCTGCTTCGTCATCGGCGGTAAGCATAGGGATTTTGCCGATGTCATTCAGGTATTTGTCCAGGGCCAAACTTTCGCGGGCCGTAATCTTGTTCGTAATTTTAAGCTGACGCATAACTTAGGAAGTTTTGGAATTTTGATCCTAACAGGGGTTAATTTCAAATGGTTAACAATAAGTGAAAAATGCTGAATGATACAAGGGCTTTGCTGATCACTTCGCATTCGCTTCCCCTTATCATACGCTTTCTTCTTAAAAATAGTTTCAAAATTTGAGAAAATCTTGCTTTTATCAGAAAAAAAGTGCAAATCAGGGGATTTTCCTGCACTACATCGGATTAGACGCAAAATTTACGCCAAAGGTTATGGGGAAAATGACTAATAATTAAGCTTTTCAGGGGTATTCCGACCAACAAGTGTTTATGACCTATTGATTAGATCAAGATTTCGACGGATGAGTGGAGTAGATTTTGGTTTGATTACCTCGGGCAATTTTCTTTATCTTTGTTTGGATTCCATCAGCACAACTGCGAAAGAACCAATGAAAAGTTTCAATACTTCCGGGCCTAATATTCCAATTCAGCATTATACGCTGCCACGCAAACCCTTGATTGCACAAGGGCTAGACCTGGTTCGCAATAGCCGTTATTTCACCATTTGGGCGCCTCGCCAAACCGGGAAGAGTACTTATTTCAGGCTGATGATTGATGATTTGGAGAGAGAGGGCTTTACGGTAATGCATGTCAATTTTGAAAATTTCAAGCAGGAGCCTTTAATGACCTTAATGACTTACCTCAATGAAGAAGCAAAGGTTCAATGGGGTTTAACGCTCAATGGAGCAAGTTTTGGAGATTTTTTTAATGAAATTAGAAATTGTACAGATAAAAAACTGGTACTGATCATTGATGAAATTGAGGGACTCAATCCAGATTTTTTTGGACAATTTTTGCACACCATTCGCAATCTTTATCATTCGCGAGAAACGCATTGCCTTAAAAGCACCATTCTGGTTGGTGTTTCCAACATCGTTGGGGTAGTAAGTGACAACGCCAGCCCATTCAATATTGCAGACAACTTGCCCATACCCTATTTCACGGAAGTAGAAGTGCATGAATTGCTCGCTCAACACACCAACGAAACCGGACAAATTTTTGAGCCTAAGGTAGTCGATAAAATTTATGAAGTGACTGCCGGACAACCTGGTCTTGTCAATGGATTTGCTTATCAATTGTGTACGCGCCATCCCAACAAACCTGTGCTTGAATACAAGGACTATTTACAAGTGGAGGATTGGTACATGACGGAGGCAATTGATAAAAACGTGGCCAATATCCTCAATAAATCGGAGGAGTTTAGACCATTTTTAGAATCTCTCCTGTTTACGGAAGCTGAAATCCCTTTTCGCATCGATCGGGAAGCCATTAAGGTTCTTCATACCAATGGCATTGTACGGAAAGGGGAGAGAGGCAACGTAGAATTTTGGGTCCCCCTGTACAAAAAACGCCTCTACGATGCATTTTATCCTTACACCAATGGCGAGACCAAAGAAATTAGTGCGACGCTAAATACCTTCACTTTTTTCAATGCGGAGGGTGAGCTGGATATCCCCAAACTGATCAACCATTACAAAGCCTACGTGGCCAAACGCGGTTTTAAGGTTTTTCTGGAAAAAAATAAAAAAGGCCAATTGACGATCAAAGAGGCAGGATTGATTTATAGTTTTGAAACCTTCCTGGCTGCTTTTGTTACCGAGGCTGAAGGGCGCAGTTATCGCGAAGCGGATGCTGGTTTGGGCAAAAGTGACCTCATCGTGTACCTCAATGGACACGAGTATTTGTTTGAAACCAAGAAGTACTATTCGCCAGGCAAATTTAGCAAAGGCAAAAAGCAGTTGGCGCATTATGCCCGGGGCTTAGGGTTAGATAAGGCGATCTACCTGGTGTTTACTCCACGCCATATTGAGTACCCAGAAGATGTGCAGGAGGGGATTGAGGTTCACGAAGGACTGAATATTATGGTGTATTTGGTGGCATATGACGAGGAGAAGGATTTTTAGGATCGGAAATAAAAAAAGCCTCCTGCACAAACAAATGGCAGAAGGCTTTTTTTAAATTTCAAATCAATGCTCTAATCTTGCTTGTCCATTTTGGACATTGGAAATTGAGTATTGGCTATTGGAAATTGAAACGATCAATCCCGGTTGCCCCAGCTGCCACGGTCGCCGCCGCCGCCTCTGCGGTCACCACCACGGTCGCCACCGCCGCCACGACGATCTCCGCCGCGGTCGCCGCCACGATCACCACCGCCGCCACGTCTTTCGCCGCCACCGTTGTCGCCGCCGCCATTGTCTTCCATTCCTGGAGGTCTAGGCAACAAAGATTTGCGAGACAAGCGCATTTTGCCGGTCTTTTTGTCTACTTCAACGAGTTGGACTTTGATTTCGTCGCCTTCTTTCAGTACGTCTTCCACATTGTCGATGCGGGTATGGCTGATTTCGGAAACGTGCAACAAGCCACTCTTGCCATTGAAGTCAACAAATACGCCATAAGGCATCACTGACTTCACCACACCGCGGAATACATCCCCTACGGTTGGGTTGAAAGTAATGCGGTTGACCCACTCGATGGCCTTGTCAATGGCATCTTTATTGGAAGAAGCGATGGTCACGTGACCTTTGTCGCCTTTCTCTTCGATGTTGATTTGGGTGCCAGTAGAAGCCTGGATTTCCTGGATCACTTTGCCACCTGGGCCGATCACTGCACCGATGTAACTCTTGTCGATGATGATCTCTACGATACGAGGTGCGTGTGGCTTGTAATCTTCGCGAGGTGCTTCCAGGGTCTTTTTCATCTCATTGAGGATGTGCAAACGACCTTCGCGTGCCTGATTGAGGGCACGGATCAGCAAATCGTAAGGCAAACCATCAATTTTGATGTCCATTTGACAACCCGTAATGCCGTTTTCGGTACCGGTTACCTTGAAGTCCATATCGCCCAATGCATCTTCGTCGCCGAGGATATCACTCAGGATGGCTACGCGGTCACCTTCTTTGATCATCCCCATGGCAATCCCAGATACTGGCGCCTTGATTTGGATCCCTGCATCCATCAATGCGAGCGTACCCGCACAAACCGTTGCCATGGAAGAAGAACCATTGGATTCCAAAATATCGGATACAATGCGGATGGTATAAGGCAAATCAGCAGGTAATACTTTGCGCAGGGAGCGACCAGCCAGGTTGGCGTGGCCTACCTCACGACGGCCTGGGCCACGCGATGGTTTCACTTCACCAACGGAAAATCCGGGGAAGTTATAGTGCAGGATGAATTTTTCGTGGTAAAGCTCTTGAGAGTTGTCAATCATTTGTTCGTCCGTCTTGGTACCCAAGGTCAAAGACGTCAATGACTGCGTTTCACCACGGGTAAAGATGGATGAACCGTGCGTAGAAGGCAGGTAATCTACTTCGCTCCAGATTGGGCGAATTTCACTCGTTCCCCGACCATCGAGGCGAATGCCATCCAGGATAACCTCCCGAACAGTTTTCTTCTTCAGCTTGTCAAAATAGCGTTTGAAAAAAGGCTTTTTCTCTGGCCAGGTTTCTGAGCCATAAGCTTCTGAAAGAGCGGCTTCAGCCTCCTTCTTAACCTCTTCAAATTTCTTTTTGCGGGTATTTTTTTCGGATGCGCTGCTGGCTACCGCACGAATTTTGTCAACAACCAGTTCCTTGAGTTTTTCCAGCACTTCCTCATCTTCAGGAAGAGGTGGAACTTCCCGCTTGATCAGCGCTTTGTCTCCTACCAGTTGAGCCAGTTCAAGTTGCACATGGCACTGTACTTTAATTGCTTCATGGGCAACACGCAGGGCATCGATCATAGATTCTTCATCCATTTCATCGGCCTCACCCTCTACCATCGTGATGTCTTGCAAGGTAGCACCGACGATCAAATCGATGTCGGCGTGTTTCAATTCTTCTTTGCCAGGATTGATGACAAATTCGCCGTTGATGCGTGCCACCCGAACCTCAGAGATAGGTCCCTGAAAAGGAATGTCTGACACACTCAATGCAGCCGAAGCAGCCAAGGCTACGAATGCATCTGGCATGGTGTTTTTATCAGACGAGATCAAATTGATGATGATCTGGGTTTCATTCATGTAGTGGTCAGGAAAAAGGGGGCGAATTGCTCGGTCGACCAATCGAGAACAAAGAATCTCGTAGTCGGAAAGTTTAGTTTCGCGCCGGAAAAAGTTGCCAGGAATTCTACCTGCTGAAGCAAATTTTTCTTGATAATCCACCGATAGTGGAAAAAAATCTTGACCAGGTTTGGCTTCTCTGTCAGATGTAGCAACAGCAAAAATCATGGTGTTGCCACACCGCACTACCACCGAGCCATCAGCTTGGGTAGCCAACTTACCAGTTTCGATGGTCACCTCGCGGCCATCAGGTAAGTTAAAAGACTTCGTGATTGGAATCTGTAGTCCCATAAATTGAAATCGCTTTTTGAATATGTCTTAACCTTCGTGTATCCTTATTGGAAAGTTGAGCAGTAGAGAAGTGAGAAGGTGAGTATTGACACTTACCCAAAACAAAGAAAGCGTTCCCGATAAGAGAACGCTTTCTTGTCGTTGGGGATTACTTACGAATGCCCAGCTGTTCGATTAGCTCGCGGTATTTCACAATATCTTTTTTCATAAGGTATTGCAACAAACGCTTTCTTTTGCCGACAAGCATCAACAAGGTGCGCCGACAAGCGTGGTCTTTCCGGTTTTGGTTCAGGTGCTTGGAAAGCTCCAGAATCCGGTAAGTAAAAAGTGCCACTTGGCCCTCTGTTGAGCCTGTGTTTTCAGCGGCTCCCCCGTACTGAGCAAAAAACTCAGCTTTCTTCTCTTTTGTTAAGTATACTGCCATTGTGTTGGAATTAATACCGTTAGTGATTTCAAGAATCAGTTACAGCGCCGCAAAGGTAAGATTTTTGCGGGAAAGAAAAAATTAATTTTAAGATTTGTGGCAGAGATCAAAGGCTTGAGATTCGATATTGATGAGAAGTAACAATGCTCGAACCCTGCACTAAAGCATCATCCCCCCCGACACCTCGATGCGTTGGGCATTAATCCAGCGGGCATCATCGCTACAAAGGAAAGCCACTACGCCACCGATGTCTTCGGGTAATCCAACCCGTCCCAGGGCAGTTGTGCCAGCTACCATTGCATTGAGCGCCTCATTGTCGCGCACAGCTCCTCCTCCAAAATCGGTTTCAATAGCTCCCGGTGCCACTACATTGACCCGGATGCCTCGTGCACCCAATTCTTTGGCTTGATATTTAGTCAGGGTTTCGACGGCTCCTTTCATGGATGCATAAGCAGCATAGCCAGGGAAGGAAAAACGCGCCAGTCCAGTCGAAATGTTGATGATGCCCCCACCGTCGTTGAGTAGCGGAAGGGCTTTCTGGGCCATAAAAAAAGCACCCTTGAAGTGAATGTTCAACAAAGTATCAAACTGCTCTTCGGTGGTTTCGGCAAAAGAGGCATGTACACCGATTCCAGCATTGTTGACCAAAAAGTCGATTTTATCTGTGTTGAAGTGACCCTTCAGGATTGTGCTCAATTGAGCAAAGAAAGCATCAAAGCTATTGCTTTCGCCTACATTGAGTTGCAACGCCGCAGCTTTTTGACCCATGGCTTCAACTTGTTGTACAACTTCCTGTGCTTCATCTGCTTTACTGAGGTAAGTGATGATGACGTCGAGACCCTTTTGGGCAACACGCAAAGCCATTTCCTTGCCAAGTCCACGACTACCGCCTGTGATCAGCGCAATTTTTTGATTGGATGTCATTGGTTGATTTGTTTAAAATGATGCCACAAAGTTATGCGTAGCAGCAAGGGATGTAAATGCTGAAATCAAACCAATAACTGCAAAAATCAAACAATGGCTTTTTCGCGAAAAGTTTTGGGCGTGAGCTCGACATGTCTTTTGAAAAAGTTGATGAAGTGAGGCGACTCTTCGAAGCCCAAACTCCAACCTATCTCTCCAATGTTCCAATTGGTGTGGATGAGTAAGGCTTTAGCTTCTTGCGCTACCCGTTCGGCAATGACCTGAGAGGTGGTTTTACCGGTGGTTTCTTTCAGGGCGCGGTTGAGATGGTTGACATGTACGGCCAATTGGGAGGCAAAATCCGTAGGTGAGCGAAAAGCAATTTGTTGCCCACTTGATTCGATGGGGAATTGCCGTTCCAGCAGTTCTGTAAACATCGAAGCAATTCGAGCCGCTCCATTCGATGCTTCGTAAATAGAGGTTTTGGCGGGTTGCATTTTCAGGGCACTGTATACCAATTGTAGCACCAAAGTACGCAGTACATCGTATTTGAAGGCAAATTCAGTAGCAATTTCAACATGCATTTGCTGGAAAATCTCGCGAATGGGTTCGATTTGATCTTCCGACAATTGAAAAAGTGGATTGCCTCCAGGTTGGAAAACGGGATACTCCTTGATGTTTCCAAAATGGGTGAAAAAACCTTCGGTAAATATGCAGAAATGCCCTGAATAGCTTGTGTCCAAGGGTTCCCATTTATAAGGTATCTGCGGATTGGCAAAGAGTAGGGTAGGGCCGTGGGTTTCTACGACTTTATCGGCATAATGTGCGCGGTTTTTGCCTAAAATGAAACTGATTTTGAAAAAATCCTTGCGGCTATATGGCATGGGCTTGGCCTGTGGTCCAGAAAAGTCATCCAGCCTGAATACGTTGAAATGGCCGAGTTCCTTTTTCAGGTTTTCGGGCATCCAATTGATCTTGGAGTGGTAGAAGTCTTCGATGCTTTCGGTCTTGTTCATGGGGTAAAGTTACAAAAATCAAACCATGGAACCCTACTTCAAATCATTCTGCAATCACATTCGCTTCCCAGGTAACCTTTGCGGTTTTCTCCAGAATTTTCGTCACGGAGCAATATTTTTCCATCGACATGTCTACCGCGCGTTTGGCCTTGTCTACATCCAAGTCTCCGTAAAGGTCAAATTTTACGTGTATATCTGTAAACAAAGAGGGGATTGCGTCTTTTTCGCGTTCTCCCTGCAGCGTAATTTTGATGTCTTGCAGGGGTTGGTGCATTTTGTTCAAGATATTGATCACGTCGATGGAACTGCAAGCGCCCAGGCTGCTCAACAGCATTTCCATCGGGCGCATGCCTTTGTTGCTGCCGCCGATGTCTGGTGATCCATCTGTTTCTACCGTATTTCCTGATTCATTGGTTGCCCGCAGGTGAAAAGCGTTGTCTAGGCGTTCAATTTGAATTTCCATTGGATTGGTATTTTAGGGGTAAGTAACGCAGAAAAATTAACTTCCCGATTTTGGGTTTTGAATAGGAAGTCGAACGGTTCAATTCAAGTGAGCTTCCTATTCAAAAGCCTCTCAAAAAATCGGGAAGTAATTTTTTGCGTCATATTATGTATTAGAATTTTTCAGATCCAGGAAGTGCCACATTGGATACATTCCAGGCTTGCGATGGTCGCGGACTGGCATCAACCTTGGCTTCTGGTGAAAACAAAAAACGGCGAATGATGGAATCAATGCGTTGAAATTCAACCAAAAAACCATCGTGGCCGTAGATGCTTTCCAGCACGGTATATTTGGCATTTTCAATGCCTTTGGCGATGCGCTCCTGCTCCCTGATGGGAAACAACAGATCCGATTCAATCCCGATAACCAGGGTATTGGCGCGTATTGCCCGCAATGCATTGTCTACTCCGCCTCGGCCTCGGCCAATATTGTGGCTGTCCATAGCTCTACTCAGCGTCAAATAAGAGAAAACATTGAAACGCTTCCAAAGTTTTAATCCTTGATAACGTTGATAAGAACTGGCGCGAAAATCATCCAGTTTATCGTCTGCATCAGTTTGCGACAATTGATAGGTATCGTAGCTGCGGTAAGACAACATGGCGATAGACCGGGCAGTTTCCAAGCCTTTTTTCCCCGCTTCGGAATTGCCTTCCTCCAGCAAAGTACTGTCGGCATAGATGGCCATGCGCTGCGATTCATTGAAGGCGATGCCCCAGGGAGAATGCTGGGCATTGGTGGCCAAAAGCACCAGATTGTCAAAGCGTTGGGGTTGCAAGATGGCCCATTCCAGTACTTGCTGGCCACCCATTGAACCGCCCAGGGCAACATGAATTTTGTCGATGCCCAATTGTTGACGCAGCAACTCATGCGCTGCAACCATATCGCGAATAGACACCAGAGGGAAGTTGTTTCCGTAAGGTTTTTGCGTAGCAGCATTTATAGTACCTGGTCCTGTACTGCCATAACAAGAGCCCAGCATGTTGGCGCACACAATGAAGTATTGCGCGGGGTCAAACAATTTACCGGAACCAACCAGTCCATCCCACCAATCAGCGGCTTCGGCATTTCCGGTCAGTGCATGACAAACCCATACCACATTGTCTCCAGCGGAGGAAAGTTCACCATAAGTATGGTAGGCAATTTCGATTTCGGGCAGCGTGGTGCCACATTCCAGATGAAAGGGTCGCGTGACCTTCCAAATTTTGGGTGATTCAGCCATGAATTTTAGCGATTTTATAGGCCCATTAATGGCGGGATTTGGCACCGTTACTTTTTGAGTGATGAGTTATGAATTATGAGTTATGAATGACTTTAGATCAATTCATAACTCATAACTCATCATTCATCACTCCGTTGGTTGCCAGAGGTTCATGGAGCCCGTTCTCTCCCCTCTTCTGTATAAAATCACACCTTACTTGCAAGAAGTGATTGAAAGGGCGAAGTTATGGAGCGTTGCGGAAATTTCAAACAATGAAACGGAATTAGATTAAATAATTGTTAGTTCTCCTCCCAGACTTGTTAAATTCCGCAAGTCGCTGCATATTTACATTTTGTCTGAACGCTGAAGGATTTTAACCGATGAGCAACCAAAGAAGAGTCATCTTTATCGACAATACCTATCCCTTTCTTTTTCAACGCCTTACAGAGTTGGGTTTTTCTTGTGAAGCGCATTACAGCACCCCACGGGAAGAAATTTTGGATCAACTGTCAGACTGCTTTGGCCTGGTATTGCGCAGTCGCCTGCGCATTGATACTGAAATGTTGAACCAAGGAAAAAAATTGGCCTTTGTGGCCCGTAGTGGGGTAGGGTTGGAGCACATCGACCTCGAAACGGCTGCTCAATTGGGCATTCAAGTGCTGAGTTCACCCGAAGGTAGCCGCGATACAGTGGCCGAACACGGCATCGGCATGCTGTTGATGTTGATGAACAACCTGGGTCTGGCCGATCGCCAAATTCGGGAAGGCAATTGGGTACGCGCCGCCAATCGGGGCATTGAAATCAAGGGCAAAACCATCGGAATCATTGGCTACGGCAACATGGGTTCAGCTTTTGCTCAAAAAATCAGCGGCTTTGGAGCTCGATTGATCGCTTACGACAAATTCAAAACCAATTATGGTAATGATTTGGTGCAGGAAGTTGAGCTGGAGCAAATTTGGAATGAAGCGGACATAGTGACTTTGCACATTCCTTTTTTGCCCGAAAACCATTACTTCGTCGATGACGCTTTTTTGCAAAGATTCAAAAAACCGATTTATTTGGTCAACACTGCCCGCGGTACGGTGTTGAATACTGCCCATCTGGTAAAAAACCTGCAATCGGGCAAAGTACTTGGCGCAGCCTTGGACGTGTTTGAGTACGAAGAACAATCGTTTGAAAACCTCAAGCCCGAAGATTTACCCGAGCCTTTTCAATACTTGCGCCGTGCCAATAATGTCGTTTTGACGCCCCATTTGGCCGGAAGTTCGTTGGAAGCCAATGAAGGTCATGCCCGGGTTTTAGCTCAAAAAATTGAAAAGTTATTCTGTTGAGAAAAGCAGAAAAATTAACTTCCCGATTTTAGGTTTTGAATAGGAAGTCGAACGGTTCATTTCAAGTGAGCTTCCTATTCAAAAACCTCCATTAAAATCGGGAAGTAATTTTTTGCGTCATACCGAGAAATATGCAGCTGTTTTCCAATACAGTCGAAATACAAGGCAAACACGATGTCGTCTACAACCTGATGGAGGTAGCGGATGGGGTGTATTTGCCCAATGCCTATATTGTCAGTATCGATCACGATGGCTTGTTTGCGCACATCCGCCAAAAAGCCCTGGAAGAAACCATCGTTTCTTTCAAATTGGAATTGGATCCCATTCGGGCCCGACTCTTTGCCATCATTGAAGAATTGCAGCCCAAAAACCTCGAAAAGAAATACAGTCCACCCAAAAAGAAAGTCAAACCACTCGAAGAACTTGTAGCGGACAAAGACATCCAAACCGTGTTGCTGGGCTTTATACACCGCAAGCTAGACGAACTGCTGAATCTGGTGGTTGAATACAAATTGCCTCTGTCCTGGAATGTAGATCGACGCGGCCTCGTGAAGGACTTTATGATGGAATTGTCGGATCAGCATGCAGAACTCGATGTCCATTTGTTTTTCAAAAAGACCCGCGATAGTGTGTTATACCGCTTCCAACTCAGCGAAGGTGACGGCGAACCTTGGGTGTTGAGCTCCAAAGATGTGGTACCGATTACCAACCATCCTGCCTGGCTGTTTGTGGATTACCGCTTGCACAAGGTAGGCGCCATCAATGGCAACATGGCCAAACCCTTTCAGCGGCGCGATGAAGTGATCATTCCGGCCAATTCGGTCAAAACTTACTTTCAAAAATTTATCCTCAAAGTTGCCGAAAAAGTAGACATCGAAGCTGAAGGTTTCGACATCGTGGTTTGGGAAGAGCTGACCGCTTGTGAATTGGAATTGGTGCCCAGTGTCTTCAATGGCGCATGGGTATTGTCGGTAAAAATGGTGTACCCACAAGTTGTTTTCAACTGGAAAGAGAAAAGAACCAATCGCACCACCCTCGAATTTGGAGAAAACGACGTACGCATCCATCAGGTGCGCCGCAACCTGGAGCAAGAAGGCAAATACATCCAGTCTTTGCAATCAATGGATTTGCACAACCCTGAAGCAGCCTATTTTACTTCAGTTGAAGAAAACCGCGACCCCTTTCAGCTCCTGAATTGGCTGATAGAGCAACGCGTTGCATTGGAAAAACTGGGTTTCAAAATTTGCCCGGTCCTGCTAGACGAAAAACAAATTTATGCGGCCAAAGCCCAACTGAGCATCCATTCCGAGCGCATCAACGACTGGTTCGACATTTATGGCGAGGTGAAAATCGGTGAATTCAGCATCCCTTTCCTATCTCTGGCGCGCAACATTCGGGAAGAAAACCGCTTTTACCTCTTGCCCAATGGCGAATACTTTGTGATTCCCCTCGAATGGATGGAAAAATTCCGCGCCTTGATGCAGTTTGCCCGCAAAGAAGGCAACGCCCTGCGGCTCAACCGAAGCCAATATACCCTGGTCGACGAGCTGGGGATCCACCAAAAATCAGGCCCTGAAGAGGATGCCGTCGACTTGGCTGATTATGTGCCAGGGCCAAAATTGAAGGCCAATCTCCGACCCTATCAACTGGACGGTGTACGTTGGCTGATCAAGTTGTACCGCAACGAATTGGGCGCTTGCCTGGCCGACGATATGGGCCTGGGCAAAACCTTGCAAACCATTGGGGTGCTTTTGTATGCCAAGGAACAAAAAGCGGCCTTGCCTACCACTGCCTCGACGGGCAACCAGATGGACTTGTTCAATACTGGCGCGGGAGACGAGGAGTTTCTCCAGGCTCTGAATGCCTTGATTATCTTGCCAGCCTCCCTGGTGTTCAACTGGGAAAGCGAACTGCGAAAATTTGCGCCCAGCCTCACGATCTACAAGCATGTAGGCCAACGGCGGCACGATGACATCCGCTTGTTGAAGCGCTTTGACGTCATTTTGACCACCTATCAAACTGCCTTGCGCGATGAGAAACTGCTGATGCAGTTGGAATACGAATACATCATTCTGGATGAAAGCCAGCAGATCAAAAACCGGGAGAGCAAGATTTTTCAATCGATTCACGAGTTGCGGGGCAAACACCGGATTTCCTTATCGGGTACCCCAATCGAAAACTCCCTGAGCGATATCTGGGCACAAATGCAATTCATCAATCCGGATTTGTTGGGCAATTTTTCTTTTTTCAAGCGGGAATTCATTACCCCGATCGAAAAACACCAAGTGGAAGACAAAAAAATCCGCCTGCGCAATTTGGTAGCGCCTTATTTATTGCGCCGTACCAAAGAAGAAGTGGCCAAAGACCTGCCGCCTCTGACTACCCAGATTTTTTACTCCGAAATGACCCCTGAGCAGAAAAAACTCTACGAACGGGAAAAAAGCGCGGCCAGGAATTTCTTATTGGAAAACTACGATGCCAACAGCCCGCAATACCGGATTCTGGTACTGCAATCCCTGACCAAATTGCGCCAATTGGTGAACCATCCGCGCTTGATTTCGGAGGAATACACCAAAGAAAGTGGAAAATTCAACGATATTCTGGAACAATGGGACACCATCCGGCGCAGTAACCACAAGGCCTTGTTTTTCAGCTCTTTTGTGCAATACCTAAGCTTGTTTCGGGAGGAATTTCAACAACGCAAGCAACAGTTTTCCTGGCTGACCGGAGACCTCACCGCCAACAAGCGGGTGGAGGAAATCAAGAAATTTGAGGAAAATCAGGATGTGCAATCTTTCCTCATCTCCATCAAATCGGGCGGAACGGGCCTCAACCTCACCGCTGCCGATTACGTCTTCATCCTCGATCCCTGGTGGAATCCCACTACTGAGCAACAGGCAATTGCCCGTGCCCACCGCATTGGTCAGGAAAAAAGTGTAATCGCCATCAAGTTCATCACCAAAGACAGCATCGAAGAGAAAATCCTCAAACTTCAGGATAAAAAATCCCGCCTGGCTGAAGACATCATCGAAAATGTAAACCGGGCTGATTTTACACGGGGAGATATTGAGTTTTTGTTGGAGTAGGTTGGACTTATCCCTCCAAACCCCTAATCACTCCATCTTCCACGACGAACCTGCGGTAATCCACTCCAAATTGCTGGATGATTTCCGCAATCCGGGTTTCGTGGGTATCGGTGATGAAAATTTGACCAAACTGGCCCTCGGTGAGCAAGCGCAGCAAATGGGTCACCCTTTGGGCGTCCAGCTTGTCGAATAAGTCATCGAGCAGCAAGATGGGCGGTACGGATTTGTTTTGGCGCAGCATCTCGTATTGCGCCAGCTTGAGGGCCAGTAAAAAGGATTTGAGCTGCCCCTGAGAGCCGAATTTTTTCAAAGGATGTTCGCCAAGGCTAAACACCAGGTCGTCGCGGTGAATGCCTTTGGTGGTGCGCTGCAAAAACAAGTCCTTCTGGCGGCTAGCCACCAGAAGCTCACCCAAATCATTTTCCAGCAATTGCGATTCGTAAGTCAATTTTACCGCCTCTTTTTGGCCAGAAATGTATTGATGGGTAGACTGGAAGATGGCGCTGAACTTTTGGGCAAATTTCACCCGTTGTTCCAGGACATACAAAGCCGGATCGATCAACTGCTCGTCGTACACATCCAGCAAACTCAAGGAGCCACTGTTTCTTTCAGCCAGGGTTTTGAGCAAGGCATTGCGCTGTTGCAGTACCTTATTATAGGTGATGAGTTCGTACAGGTAGCGTTGATCCAGTTGGGAAAGCGTGTTGTCCAAAAAACGCCGCCGCTCCTCACTGCCTTCCCGGATAAGTTGTACGTCATCAGGGCCAATGAATACGACGGGCAGCAAACCAATGTGTTCAGCTAGTTTAGCATACCCCACATCGTTGCGTTCCAGCTCTTTGAGCTTGCGGGGAATGACTTTGGCAACGATCTTTTCCTTTTTTTCCTGCAAGATAAAATGCCCTTCAACCCGAAAAAACTCCTCATGGTGGCGGATAATGGCGTTGTCGGCCAGGTTGAAGTGGCTTTTGGCCATGCACAAATAATAAATGGCATCAAGCAAATTGGTTTTACCCATGCCGTTGTTGCCCACGAGGCAATTCAGCCGATTGGAAAAGTCAAGCTTTTGATTTTCGTAATTTTTAAAATTCGCTAAAGCAATGCGTTCGAGATACATTGGACATAAACTTTATCGGCTGAGCGGAATCGAATGATAGTTGAAAACCTTCTCTTGATTCGGACGTTGAAGGTAAAAATAAAAATCTGCCTAACACTTTTGTTGGAAGATATATATTTGCCTTATCTTTAGCTCAACTATTATTAATGTACAGCGAATTTTCGCTAAAACAGTGCACATGGATTCGGTTGTAGATAAGAAAGCGTCAGCCAAGAAGAAAAGCAATCAGGTTACTTACAGCAAAGAGCAGTACCTCTTTTGGTACGAGTTGATGCTCCGCATCCGCCGCTTTGAAGAGCGCGCGCTGATGATGTATGGACAGCAAAAAATTCGTGGATTCTGTCACGTATACATCGGACAGGAAGCGATTGCGGCAGGTATTGAATCGGCATTAACCAAGCAGGATGGCATTGTGACTGCATACCGCCAGCACGGCATCGCCTTGGGACGTGGCGTAACTTCACGAGAAGCAATGGCTGAATTGTACGGCAAAGCAACCGGAATTGTCAAAGGCAAAGGAGGCTCAATGCACTTCTTTGACGCCCGGAACAAATATTTTGGTGGCAACGGTATTGTTGGAGCGCAAATTCCAATCGGTACGGGTATCGCTTTTGCCGAAAAATACAAAGGCACTAAAAACCTTTGTGTGACCATGTTTGGGGATGGTGCATCTCGTCAGGGTGCCCTTTACGAGTCGTTCAATATGGCCATGACCTGGAAATTGCCCGTTCTCTACATCGTGGAAAACAACGGCTATGCCATGGGAACATCGGTAGAACGTACTTCTAACGTAGAAGAACTGTGGAAAATCGGTTTGAGTTTTGAAATGCCCAGCGAATCGGTAGACGGCATGGCACCCGAATCTGTGCACGAAGCCATCTCACGCGCTGCCGAGCACATCCGTGCCGGCAATGGGCCGTATTTCCTCGAAATTCGGACTTATCGTTACAAAGGCCACTCGGTATCCGATCCAGCCAAGTACCGCACCAAGGAGGAAGTACAAGCCTATCAGGATCGCGACCCTATCAAGGTGACTGAAGATAAAATCATCAGCGGTAAAATTGCCACTGCAGAAGAAATTCAGGCCATCAAGGACTTGATCAAAGCAGAGGTGGAAGATGCAGTAGAATTCGCAGAAAACTCTCCTTACCCTGATGCTGCTGAGTTGTACACAGACAATTACGTCGAGTCAGATTACCCTTACATCAAGTATTGATCCGGGGATTTTCTATAAACAGATGAAGTGTACGGCGGTACCATTTTGGTTACCGCCGTATTTTTTTGCACTAAATAGGGGGGGAAACAAAACTTTATTTATTTTTGCCTCCCTAAAAGATAACCAGCTAACAAATACTTAAAATGGCAAAAGGAAGACAGGTGCGTAAAGTCGCTTCTTCTAAGGCTACGAATCGGCCAGAAGATGAAGTTTTGGTGGACATTGTGGAGGTACGCGACCGTGCACAGGACACGTTTAATCGTTTCCGTAGACCTTTGATGATCGCAGGAGGTGCCTTATTGGTACTGATAATTGGCTTGATTGCTTGGAGAGTGTACATTAGCACCCAGCAAACCGAAGCAGTAGAGCAAATGCGGCAAGCAGAGCGTTTGTTTGAAAAAGACTCATTTGCAGTGGCCATGTTGAAGACATTGCCTGGAGGTTTCAAAGGTTTCCCTCAAATCATTGAAGATTATCCGGGTACTCAATCCGCCAACCTCGCCAACTACTATGCTGGCGTTTGTTTGTTGAACCTGGGCAAATATGAAGCGGCAATCAGCTATCTCAGAGATTTTAGTGCCAAAGGAGAACTTTTGCCCATCATGAAAAATGGTGCATTGGGTGATGCCTACTCTGAAATCAAAGATTTTGCCTCCGCAAAGAGCTACTATATGAAGGCAGTCAATGCCAAGGCGAATGAATTGCTTACGCCTTTTTACCTCAAGCGCCTGGCAATGTTGGCTCAAAAAGACAATGATGTTGAGGCTGCTCGCAAATACTACCAGGAACTGAAAGACGAGTATCCCAATTCAAATGAAGGGCAGGATGCAGAAAAATATTTGATCTATCTCGAAGGGAAATAATCTTTTCTGAGGATCATTTTGTTTGGGAAAGGTAAGGAGGCAATGTGGTTTCCTTACCTTTTTCAATTTAAAAAACATACAAATGGCCAGTGCCCTTAAAAACTTGTCTGAGTACGACGAAAATGCCCTGCCCTCGGCAGAAACTTTGCGTTTTGGCATTGCCGTAGCCGATTGGAATGCCAAGATCACGCATGCTTTGTACCAAGGTTGCTTGGATACTTTACTCAAGCATGGCGCCAAAGAAGAAAACATCCATGTGATCCAGGTGCCTGGATCATTTGAACTGACTTCGGGAGCAAGGCTTTTGGCGGGCGCCCACAAATTGGATGCGATCATCGCCATAGGCTGTGTAATCAAAGGCGAAACCAATCACAACGAATACATCAACAACAGCGTAGCCATGGGCTTGACCAACTTGAGCATTGCTACCAGTGTACCTTGCATATTTGGTGTTTTGACCCCCAATGATGAACAGCAAGCCATTGACCGTTCCGGAGGCAAATACGGCAACAAAGGGGTTGAAGCTGGCGCAACGGCTATTCGCATGGCCGCGCTTAAAATAGCTTTGCAAAAAGGGGATAAGTTAAAAATAGGTTTTTAAATACCCGACAATTTTTCCGCCCATAAGCGGCAATTGCCTGGATACTCATTCGCATTATGGAAGCTCTGACCATTGATAAAACCATTCAACTCAATACCATCCCGGAAGCCATTGAGGCCATCCGCAATGGTGAAGTCATCATTGTTGTAGATGATGAAGACCGTGAAAACGAAGGCGACTTTATTTGTGCCGCCCAAAGTGTTACACCTGAAATCATCAACTTTATGGCCACCCACGGTAGGGGGCTGATTTGTACGCCCTTGGACGAACGCCGGGCTGATGAGCTTGACTTACCGATGATGGTTTCTTCCAATACCGCCTTGCACGAAACGGCTTTTACTGTTTCGGTTGATTTAATCGGCAATGGCTGTACCACCGGGATTTCCGCTTATGACCGCGCTACGGGCATCCGGGCATTGGTTGATCCTGCTACCAAAAGCACCGATTTAGCGCGTCCGGGGCATATTTTTCCTTTGCGGGCCAAGCAAGGAGGTGTACTTCGCCGTACCGGACACACCGAAGCCGCAGTTGATTTGGCGCGCTTGGCTGGATTTTCACCGGCAGGAGTACTGGTAGAGGTACTCAACGATGACGGTACCATGGCTCGTTTGCCTGAGCTGCTTAAAATTGCGGCCAAATTTAGCCTCAAAATTATCTCTATTGATGATTTGGTCGCTTACCGGATGCAAAATGAACGCCTGGTGAAAAGAGCTTCCTCTTTACAAATGCCTACCCAGTTTGGTACCTTTGAAGTGATTGCTTACCAGCAAGTTCCAGGGGGAGAAGTGCACCTGGCATTCAAGCACGGAGACTGGACTGCCGAAGAACCCGTTTTGGTAAGGGTACATTCTTCATCAGAAGCAGGGGATATTCTGGGGACACTTTTTCAGGATCACGGCATGCAACACCGTCAAGCCATTGAAGCCATTCAAAAAGAAGGGAAAGGATTGGTGTTGTTTATGCGCCAGGCCGATAAAAGCGATGCTGCTCTTTTGGAGGCCTTACATCAATTGGAAAAACAAGGGGCAGAAGGCAAGGAAATGAAAATACCCGTGGAAATGACCCAGCGTGATTTTGGGGTTGGGGCACAGATTTTGCGCGATTTGGGTGTCTGCAAACTCCGCTTACTCACCAACCATCCCCGCCGCAGAGTAGGGTTGATTGGCTACGGATTGGAAATTGTGGAGAACGTTCCGTTTTAATAGCGCACATTGTGCAATAGCAGCTTTGCTGCTTCGATTTTTCACCACCTTAGGCCTTCAGAGACCTAAGAGTCACCTTAGGCAATACAATTTGGGTTCTTTGGTGACTCTTAGGTGTCTGAAGTGCCTAAGGTGGTGAAATGATTACAGCAGCGAAGCTGCCTACGTCATATGAGTTAATACAATACAGATTGAAGTTAAGTGAATTTCAACCTGTATTTTTCTAAAACTTCGGGCAAAGCACCGTTTCATTGTCGTAATTCCCCAAGAAAGCCAGGGAGATTTCCAATGCACCCAAGCGGCGACCAGAAGT